>JAFNAH010000188.1 GCA_017860075.1 Acidobacteriota bacterium
AGTGATCCGAAAGCCACCCCGAAGGGGTCGAACAGAAAAGCCCGGGGTGCAAACCCCGGGGTAGAGGCACAGGCTGAAGCATCAACCCTGCAGGGGTTGAACAGCTTCTGTGCCGCAGATACAGACTGCCCGGCCCGGCGGTCATACGGTTGCCAGGTTTTGAATCACCGCGTGATGCCACCCGCGCATTGTCTCGCGTCTCCTGCTGAACTATAATTGCGGCTCTTTGCAGTCTGCTGATGGGAATCCAGACAGGTCTGGTCAGGCCCTCGGCATGCGGTCAAAACTTGCCATCTTTCGAGGTCATCATGAGCACCCATCTCACAGGCCTGGATTTCAAAGCGGCGATGCCGGCACCCCTGGATCCGGCTTTCCGCCCCGCGTCTCTCTTCAACAGGGTTTACCGTCAACTGGTTTCGCAGGAAGGGGGAGTGCCCGCCCGCATAGGTCTGGAACGGGGCGACGGATCCGTATCACTCTATGCGACGACCGTGCTGCCGGGGAACCATCCTGGATCGGCACTGAGCCTTTACTACATCGAGCGCATCATCAAGTTCCTGCTGTGGCAGAGGGGCGGGTGGAGGGTTCACTTCGGCGGTCCCCGAGAAATCGGCGAGCACATCCGCGCTACATACGCCAAGGGGGGGCCCCGCCACTTCGAC
Organism: Acidobacteriota bacterium; assembly: GCA_017860075.1. Classification (GTDB taxonomy): domain Bacteria; phylum Acidobacteriota; class UBA6911; order UBA6911; family UBA6911; genus JACADW01. Next base: position 663 of record JAFNAH010000188.1, read on the forward strand.
GCCGACTTCATGGGCGGAGTGTACGAGCATCCATTCGAGGTTGTCGTGACGGATCCGGGCCGAGTGCCGGAGGAGAAAGAGAATCCGGTCCCCCTCGGCCGCCACCTGGAAGGCTGTCGTGTAGGCTTCGACCTCGGGGCGAGCGACCGGAAGGCGAGCGCCGTCGTAAACGGCGAGGCCATTTTCAGCGAAGAGGTGCCGTGGGATCCGAGGCACGCGACGAATCCGCAATACCATTATGACGGCGTCATGGACTCAATCCGCCGGGCAGCGGCCAAACTCCCGCGTCTGGACGCAGTCGGCGGCAGCGCTGCCGGAGTCTATGTCAATAACCGTGCCCGCGTTGCCTCGCTTTTCCGCGGGGTTTCCGCGCAGGATTTCGAAGAGAAGATCGCCGGCATGTTCCTCCGCATACGCGATGAACTCGGAGTGCCGATGGAGGTGGTCAACGACGGTGAGGTAACCGCGCTCGCCGGATCGATGTCCATCGGGGACAACCCGGTGCTGGGCGTAGCCATGGGCTCGAGCGAGGCAGCCGGCTACGTAAACTCAGCCGGCAACATCACCGGCTGGTTGAACGAACTGGCCTTTGCACCGATTGACTACCGCCCCGATGCGCCGGCCGACGAATGGTCCGGGGACATCGGGTGCGGCGTCCAGTACTTTTCCCAGGTGGGCGCGATCCGTGTCGCGACCGGAGCCGGGATGGCCTTCGAGCCGAATCTCGGGCTGCCGGAGAAACTCGTGCGCCTGCAGGAGAAGATGCGCGGCGGCGATCCTCTGGCCGAGAAGGTCTACCGGACCCTGGGAGTCTACCTTGGTTACGGCGTTGCGCACTACGCCGACTTTTACGATCTGAAGCATGTCCTCATCCTCGGGCGCGTCACCACGGGTCCCGGCGGTGACATCCTGATTCAGACAGCAAAAGATGTGATCGCGCGGGAATTCCCGGAGCTTCACGATCGCATATCTCTGCAGTTGCCGGATGAAAAGAGCAGGCGCGTGGGCCAATCGATAGCCGCAGCGAGCCTGCCTGCAATGAAGGGAGAGTAACGATGAAACTGAGCCGAGAAAGTTCGGAAATCTACGTGCCGGACGGCGCCGACGTCTCCAGCACGCTCGGGCGGGTGTCACATATCGCCGTGTCCGCGCACCAGGACGACATCGAGATCATGGCATTCCACGGCATCCTCGCCTGCTTCGGTATACCCGACAAACACTTCATGGGCGTGGTCGTCACCGACGGCGCCGGAAGCCCGCGCGACGGGATCTACGCTTCCTATACCGACGAACAGATGCGGGCCGTGCGCAGGATGGAGCAGAAGAAGGCGGCCTTCGTCGGCGAGTACTCCGCGATGGCTTTCCTCGACCATCCCAGCAGCGCCGTGAAGGACCCGGGCAATGCCGGCCCGAAGGAGGACCTCAAGGCACTCCTTTCCGCGACGCGCCCCGCGGTCGTCTATACCCACAACCTTGCCGACAAGCACGACACTCACGTCGCCGTTGCGTTGCGCACGATCGCCGCACTGCGGGAGCTCCCGCGCGAGCAAAGACCCGCCAAGGTCCTCGGTTGCGAAGTGTGGCGGGACCTGGATTGGATGGTGGATCGCGACAAGGTCGTAATGCGCCTCGACGGGCACGAGAATCTCGCCATGGCGCTCGTATGCATCTTCGATTCACAGATCGCCGGCGGGAAGCGCTATGACGTGGCGACCATGGGACGACGCCGGGCCAACGCGACCTACCTCGAGAGCCACTCGGTCGACACGGCGGAGATGGCCAATTTCGCGATGGACCTGACGCCCCTTGTAGTGGACGACAGCCTGAGCCCGACTGAGTACGTGCAGGACTACATTCGCCGTTTCGCGGGTGACGTCGGAGCAAGGCTCGCGAAGCTTTCGGCTCCCTGAGGCACGCTGCAGAGCGTCACGGGGCAAGCGGACAGTGCGTCAGAGTGAAGAACCGCGCTGCCCGGTGAAGAGGCGGGTAATTTCGTCTGCGGCGAAGGACACCCACGGCCGTCCTTCGCCCCTCGTCTCTATTCCCTCGCCCGGCCCCAACACCTCGCCGATGTGGGTGACCCGGATCCCTGCCTGACGGAGTCGAGACGACAGAGCGTCACTCGTCTCCGGGCTGCATGTTATAAGCAGGCTCCCCGAAGCTATCAGTCCCAGCGGGTCGAGGCCGAGTGCGCGGCAGATCACTCTCGTCTCTTCCAGGATCGGTATTGCCGACACGTCCACGGCGATGCTGTGCCCGCCCGCAGCGCCGAGCTCCTCGAGGGCCGTGGCAACCCCGCCCTCAGTCACGTCGTGCATGCCGGTCACACCCTCGAAGCCGGCGGCTATGCCGGCTTCCTCCACCACGCTGATACCCGGACTGATCAGCAACTCGCCGCACCTGTCTGTCACCTCGGGCGGCACACCGAGACGATCCAGTTCCGCGGCAAATTCGCGTCCGATGATAGCGCTCCCTTCGAGCGCCGCTGCCTTGGTGATGAGGATGTGGTCTCCGGATGCCATCTTCCGCTTGTCGATGAGACGGCGCCTGGCCACAGTGCCGGCGACCTGGCATATGACGACCGGGCGATTTACAGCGTCGGTTACTTCCGTGTGCCCGCCGCAAACCACCATTCCGTGACGGCCGGCCACGCAGCCCAAGTCACGAATGACCTGTCGAACCTGGAACGCGGTCGAACCCGGCGGAAAAAGCAGGGTGCTCAAGAGCCACCTCGGCTTCGCCCCGCACGTGGCAACATCGTTTGCATTCACCGTCACGGCGTAGTGCCCGATGGAATCGGCGACGTAAGTTACAGGGTCGGACTTCAACACAAGCACTTCATCCCCTTCCAGTTCTACTGCCGCGACATCCTCTCCCACGGCAGGCCCGAGCAGGAAGGGCGGATCCGGCAGCGGGAGTTCCTTCAGGAATCCGCGGAGCAGATGATTGGGGAGCTTGCCGGCATGGAGCGGCGAGTGCAGGGCGATGATGTCTTTTACCTCGTCCAGCCTGTCGATCGTAAAATCCGGCCTCGGTTCGTGGCAGACGAGGTTGCCCCGGTTCGTCAGAAAGGCAGTGACCGCGCCTGCCTTGTATCCGGCTTCCATATCAAAGAGATAGTCGCCGATGACCAGAACGTGGTCTGCGGGCACACCTATCCGCTCGGCCGCTGCCCTGATCCCATCCGGGCTGGGCTTCGGAGGATATGGATCGTCTCGCGTGAGGATCAGGTCAAAGTGCCCCGGCGTGAGGCTCGTGAAGTTCCTGAGAGCAATCTCGATGGACTGCGGGCTGTTCCGGCTTATGATTCCCGTCCTCAGTCCCTTTTCCCGCAGGTACCGCACCAGGCCCTCCGCACCGGCATTCGGGCGAGAACGCGCGGCGGCTTCGACCTCGAATCGGTCCAGGATTTCCATCGCGTTGCAGCAGGCCGACTCGTCCTGCATCCCACCTATGAACTCCAGCACCGCCTGGTTCGGGGGACAGCCGATCGCGTCCCGGACGGCCGCGAAGTCAAGCGTGCCGGGCTCCGTCAGCGTCCCGTCGAAATCGAAAAGTACCGCCCTGATACAAATCGGTCGATCCATGGGGAGAACCTGTCCGTGTCGTGTGCCAAATGTAGGGGCAAAGGGGTAGAGGGGTCAAGGAGCAATGGGAAAACTTGGCAAATCGAAGCCACCCTCGGGGTCGGTATTGGAATCGGGCTCGGTCCCGGTATCGATCGGGGGTCGGCCTGTGCGCAGGGGCCCATCATCCAGTCGTGTGATCTCGAATGCCGATTGCGATTGCGACCCCGATTCCGACGCCGACACTGAGGACGGTCCATGGCTTAGCTATGCCTTCGCCGCCGACATTGTTGTATCCTTCTGTGACGGCTGCGCCCCAGGGATTCATCGTCTAACGCGTAAGGGACGCAAGTCAGCCCCCGGGGTGAAAGGATTCGACCGTGGCAGCTACCATCGACTACTCAACACTGACACTCAAGGACGCGCTCGACCTGGCTATCCTGATCGAGGATGAAGCCAGGGATCGATACACGGAGTTTGTCGATCAGATGTTTTTCCGTTTCATGGCAGCCAACGAGACCAGGCACGGCCAGCAGCTGACCGCAAAGCGGCAAGCCCTCTTCGGGAATGAGCCTTCGCGCATGAACCGGGATATGCTGTGGGACGTCGAAGCACCGGAATACGCAGAGGCTCACGCCTTTATGTCACCCAGGGAGGCTATGCAGGTGGCCATGCGATGCGAGATCAAGGCCCGCGACTTCTTCGTGCAGGCCCTCGTGCGGGTCCCGGACCCGGATGTCAGGCATCTGTTCGAGGAATTGCGCGACGAAGAGGTCGAGCATGAAGAACTGGTCAGGAAGGAGTTGGCCAAACTACCCCCCGGGCCGGACATAAATCCCGACGACTACGCCGACGAGCCAGTTGCGCAGTGACGAAAGAGCGCGGAGTGCCGGAATCCGGGTAGCAGCGTTCAGTGCAGGAGCGCGGGTTGGGTCGCTGCCCGGGGTGAATCTGCCTTGATGTATTTCCTCACATAGGCTTCCAGCAGCTTGCGGGATGCTTCTCCGGCCGCCGGCGTCATGTATTCCGGGACGCTGAAAGCCACGATGTCCGGCGTCGCGTACTCCGCCGCCAGCGTGATCTGCCTGTCGATCCTGGCAAGCGGGGCAGGGACCGCGCTGAAGAGGCCGTCGTCGCGACCGGGGCCGCCCGTCTGGTCAAAAACCTCCACAATCACGACCAGGCTGCGTCCGCTCGCTGCGGTCGCGCGCTTCAGAGCGCTCAGGAACGGAGCCAGGTATTCAAGCTCCAGCTTGTGAGCCCCTATGCCATCCTGGAACATGAGCCTCTCGATGGAGGAATCCGTCAGCACTGACTTCCAGAACGCTTCAAGTGAACCTGGATCCATATTCCCGCTGGAAAAACAGGAGAGGCTGACATCCGCGTTCGGGGTGAGCACGTGAAGACTTGAACTCAGGCTCTTGAGGTGCTCTTTCAGGATCCTGCGCCTCTCGGGTTGGACCCAGTTGGTGTCGTCGACCTCCTCGCTGATATACCAGCCATCGAATGAGGGATGCTTCGTCACGAGAGGGGCCAGTTCCGCCGCAATCGCGCTCGCACGCAGCATGGCACGACGCAGATAGACTTCAACGGCCTGCGCAGGAGCAGCTACGTTGCGCCAGTAACCCGGGTCGTGCCACAGCCCCACCGAAACCTTCATGCCCCTGGAGTCTGCGAGGCCGAGGATTGTCTCCAGGGGCGGGTTCGCACCGTGCCGGTAAGTCTTGGAGTCGTAGAACGCCAGGTCATCAGATACACTCCACTGGACCACGACCTTCGAGATCTGCATCGCAGCGAACGCGTCAAACAGACTGCTCCACTCTGTTGCCGACCACTCCTGGTGGTGATCCAGCAACTGCAGAAACGTTCCGCCGATCCGCGGCGCCGGGCCCGGTGCACCGGCTGCGCTTCCGCTGTTGCCGACGAACAAAAGCAGGGCCGTCAGCACCACCAGCCGGACCGCGGAATTGCGGGCGGCCGGGATCGACCGGCTTGCGACCGGATACCTAGAACAGAACCAGACTCGTGACCGTCCAACCATTGAGCCCCCTGTCTTCCTGCAGATCGTAACCCGGCTGCAGCCAGCTCCGTTTGTAGTGAAAAACGAACTCGAAGCCGACCCGCTCCGTCTCATAGCGGGTCCCGGCGAAGAAGAACTGCATGGACACGCCGCCGCCGGCTTCCACGTAAGTGCCTTGCGGCATGTTGTGATTCTGGTATCTCCCGTCGAGGACAGCATGCGGCTTCAACAGCACGTTTGAACCCAGCCTGAAGGACGCTCCCTGGTGTAACTCGGAGTAGAGAGCCATCATCCCGCCGTTCGGTGTGAAGTATCCGCCGTCGCCGTACACGAGCGAGTAGTTGCGGACTTTCCGGCCGGGCATCAAGTCCTGTCCGGTGGACCAGGAGTACATCCCCCGCCCGAGCCACCCGCCGCTGGTCGCGTCCCCGACCTTGAAAATCCGTTCACCGCTCAGGAAGAAGTTCTGCGACTCGAGAGGCTTGTAACGGACTCCAAGCCCGGCCTGGAGCGAATCGCCGGCGAAGCGAAGGGAGCCGGGCTCGACATTCCAGAGTAGTCGACCCGTTACCTGGAAAATCCGTCCGGAGCGAAATCCCAGCTTCGGAGGCTGGTAGCCGAACTCGACCCCTCCCTGGGACTGGAGCACTCCGCCGCCCAGTACCGATGCCGTCCCGACGGCGCCGTTGGAGCGGTAAGTCAGATAGGCAGCCAGGTCATACCGGTTGTTGATGCTGCGGATCTCGCTGCGCATGCGGTAGACATCACGCTGGACCGCGAGTATCTCCTCTTCGGTTCGCTGCGGGTAGAGCGGAGCCTCATCGATCGCCTTGCGGAACCACGCGACCGCCTGAGCGTTATCCGGCTCTTTCCGATAGAGGTAGCCAAGATCGCGAACGACGTTGAGGTATTCCGGGCTGCGGGCGGCGACGCTCTCGAGCGTTCGGATCGCCTCCTGACGATTCCCTGCCCTCGCCAGCGCATACCCCAGCGCGAGCGCGTAGGTATCATTGAGGGGTTCCTGGGCTGCGGCCTGCCGGAGAACAGGCACGGCTTCCTCCGGCTTCCTGCCGCGCTGATACGCCAGACCCAGCATGTAGAGTCTCGACGGTGTGGACTGGACCTCCAGCGCCAGTTTCATGAACTTGATGGCTTCCTGGTCCTGGTTCCGGCCGAAAGCCACGAGCGCAAGCTCCTCGAGCCGTTCCCCCTTCAGAGTCGGCGGCAGCGCGCCGGCATCGATATTCGCGAGTATCCGCAGCGACTCGTCGTAGTTCTGCAGGAGGCGCTGCATTCGTGCCATAGCCAGGGCGACCTCCGGAGTCCTGACAAGATCCGGGGATTGGCGCCAGGTTTCCGCAGCCTTGGCGTACTCGTATTCCGAAGCGTACAGGTAACCCAGTTCCCGATTGAAGTCCTCCTGTTCCGATGCGCTGAGCCTGTCGGGCTTGCGGAGCGTGCCCTCCAGGTAATAGATCGCGACGCCGGGCTTGCCCAGGGCCACATAGGCGCGGGCCAGGTAGAGCACGGACTGGGGTGATTTCTCGCGCTCCAGCGCCGAACTGAAGCAGTCGCGCGCTTCTGCATACCGCTTCGAGTCAAACAGGAGCAGGCCAAGTCCCTGGTAGGTCCTGCTGTCCCTGTCTCCGAGCTCGATGGCGCTGCGCAGAGACTGCTCGGCAAGGTCAGGACGTTTCTGTTGGAGGTAGATAAATCCGAGGCGCCTGTAAGCCGTGCCCTTTTGTGCGGCGGAGGCGCCAGGCAGACTGAATATGCGCCGGTTGACCTCGATCGCCTTCTCCATGTTGCCGGCCATTCCCAGGCTTTCGGCCGCCTGGGCGAGCGTGTCCGGCTCGCCGGAGGGATCCGGCCCGAGGGCCTCCATGTAGTGGCCGGCGGCAGACGGGTAAAGGCCAAGGCCGAATTCAAGATTGGCAAGGCTCAACAGCGCCTTCGCGCGTTCTGCCGGGTCGCCCGATCCCATGGCAGAAAGCCTTTCATAGTCCGCTATCGCTTTCCGGGAATCGCCGATCTTCTCCCGGATCGAAGCACGCACCTGGAGGCCTCTCGCGGTTTCCTGGATCGCCAGCGACTCGTCCACGCTTTGGAGGGCGGTAGTGTATCGCCCGGTCTGAAGGTCGATCTCGGCAATCGCCAACGGCAGCGAAACGTCCCGGGGACTGAGACTCCGCGCCGAAACGAGCGCCTGCCTGGCCGGCTCATATTGCTGAAGCGTCTGGTACAGCATACCTGCCTGCTTCAGCGCGCTTGCGCGCTTCTGTTCCGGGAGGCCGCGATCAATTGCTTCCTCCAACTGTCGTGCCGCGTCCTCCTGCCTGCCCAGCCTGGCACAGAGTATCCCCAGGGCATAGTAGTTGTCCGCGCTGGGTGCCA
>JAFNAH010000189.1 GCA_017860075.1 Acidobacteriota bacterium
AGGCCGTAGGCCGCCATCCAGCTCCGGGAGGAGTTCCGCGCGATGCCGCGAGCCAGAAAATAGCCGGTGCCCGCAAGAAAGAAGAGCAGGAGGATATCGATAGGCAGTTTCCTGGCGAGCAGGAAGATCCGGATGGTGGTGCCGGTCAGCACGAGTGAAATCAGCGCGACGCGCGTCGAGAAAAGGAGTCGGCCGGTCAGGTAGACAAAGAGCAATGAGCCTGAGGCTGCAAATGCGCCGGGCAGGCGCACCGAAAACTCGCTCACGCCGAAGAGCCTGTAGCAGAGTGCGATCGGCCAATAGGTCAGGGGAGGCTTCTGCGCACGCACCTCCGCGTTGAATGTCGGCGCAATGAAATTCCCGGACTGGAGCATTTCCAGAGGAGTCACGGCATAGAAGGACTCATTGGAATCCCACAGCGACGAAACACCGAGATTCGTGAAGTAGGGAAGTGCGACCGCCACCAGGACGGCGAGGTGAATCAGCGGTATTCCGGCAACCGTGCGGGGCGAGCCGATAGCGCGGGCTTCCGAAGCGGCAGGTTGCCGGTCTCCGTGGGAAATGGCGATGCCGGTCTTCTCAGAAAAGGGACTTCTGAATTTCATCCAGGACTGCCTCGGCAGGGCGCGTCTTCTGCCGGCCCGCCAGGTCGAGCTCCTTCCGTGCCGTAGCTCCGGTCAGCGACCCCGGGGGTAACCCTGCGCAGGAAGACGATCTCTTTACCGGCTTCTTGAATCGCCATGCAGTAGTTCTTCACACCGGGATGCGAATTGACGAGTTTGGTCAGCTCGTGGTAGTGCGTCGCGAACAGGGTCTTTGCGCGATGCCGGGCATCCACGACGAGGTATTCGGCCACGGCCCAGGCAATCGAGAGGCCGTCAAACGTCGCGGTACCGCGCCCCACCTCGTCGAGCAGGATGAGGCTCTTGTTTGTGGCTGTGTTTAGAATGTTCGCGGTTTCGATCATCTCCACCATGAATGTGGAGCGGCCCCGCGCCAGGTTGTCGGACGCGCCGACGCGCGTGTATATCCGGTCGACCAGGCCCAGGCGCGCCTCGCGTGCAGGTACGAACGAGCCCATCTGCGCCAGGATCACGATCAGGGCTGTCTGACGCAGGTAGGTCGATTTGCCGCCCATATTGGGCCCCGTGAGAAGGATCAATTGGTTGTCGCCGGTGTCGATATAAAGATCATTCGGGATGAAAGGGCGGCTCTGGAACTCGACCGTCGGATGACGGCCCTGCTTGATATAGATTCCGTCTCCTTCGGTCAGCTGCGGGCGAACGTAGTCGTTCTTTCTGGCAACCTCGGCGAGCGCCGCATAAACGTCCATTTCCGCGAGCAGGCGCGCCGTCGCCTGGATGCGCCCCGCCTGCGCGGCGATCGATGCGCGCACGGAGGAGAAAAGCTCCTTCTCCAGGACCGCTATCCGCTCTTCGGCACCGAGGACTTTCTCCTCGTAGCCCTGAAGCTCCACGGTCACAAACCGTTCGGAGTTGACGAGCGTCTGTTTTCGGATGTAGTCCGGCGGGATCGACGGGAGGTTCGGCTTGGTGACTTCGATGAAATAGCCGAATACCTGGTTGAACCTCACCTTCAGAGACTGGATTCCCGTGCGTTGCCGCTCACGCGCCTCGAGGGAGGCGATATATCCCTTACCGCTGTGCCTGATGAGGCGCAGTTCGTCCAGTTCGGCGGAGTAGCCGGGCCGGATAATACCCGGTTCGGCCGTGGAGGCCGGCGGGTCGTCGGCGATTGCCTCGCTGACGAGTCTCACGACATCGTCGTGAGGATCCAGCAGGTCTCGGATTTCAGCGATACGGGCTGCCGGAAGTCCATCCAGGGTTGCCTTGATCCCGGGGACCTCCAGGAAGGAGTCCCGCAGCGCAAGGAGTTCGCGCGGGTTCGCAACCCCCACGAGAACCCGGCTCGTCAGGCGCTCGAGATCGTGAACGGCAGAAAGGGCCAGGCGAATGCGACCGAGCTTCTGAATGTCGCTGCCGCATGCCTGGACGGAGTCGAGGCGCCGTTCGAGACCGGTGATGCTCATCAGCGGCGCAAGCAGCCACGACTTGAGCAGCCTGCCTCCCATGCCGGTGCTGGTCTGGTCCAGAAGAGAGATGAGGGATCCCTTCCGGCTCCCGTCGAATCCCTGTACCAGCTCCAGGTTTACGATCGTCGAAGCATCCAGTTTCATGAACTCGGAGGGTTCGAAGAAACGCAAAGAGGCAGCTTGCCCCAGTTGTGACAGGCGCATCTCGCGCAAGTAGTGCACGAGAGCGCCGGCGGCGGAAATCGCGTGCGGGCGGTCCTCACACCCGAAGCCGGCAAGGCTGCCTACGCCGAGGTGTTCCAGGAGCAGCCGCTGCGCGTAGTCAAGGTTGAAGGCCCAGCCCTCCACCTGGCTGAGCACCACGTCCTCCGGCCAGTCGGCTCGCAGCCTTCGCTCGGCCTCCTGGCCCGGGCTGTCGGGCAGAATAAGCTCTTTCGGCCGGAAGCGGCTCAGTTCGTCCAGAGCCTTCGTCCACGAATCCTCGCCTCGAAACTCGGTCGCGAGAAAATCACCCGTGGAAAGATCCATGAGTGCCAGCCCGACGCCTTCGGCCGCGACGGAAACGCTCGCCAGGAAGTTGTGGTCCTTGGGTTCCAGGAGCATTTCCTCGACCACGGTGCCGGGCGTCAGGATCCTCGTAACCTCGCGGTGCACAAGCTTGCGGGCGGTCCTGGGATCCTCGACCTGCTCGCACACAGCGATTTTGAAGCCTTTCTTGAGCAACCGGGCCACGTAGCCGTCCACCGAGTGGTAGGGGACTCCGCACATCGGTATCGGGTTACCGGCCTTGTCCTTGTTGCGTGATGTGAGTGTTATCTCCAGCTCCCTGGATGCGACAATCGCGTCTTCGTAGAAAAGCTCGTAGAAGTCTCCGAGGCGGAAAAAGACGAGCTTGCCCGGGAATCGGCGCTTGGCCTCGTGATACTGCTTCATCATGGGGGTGAGATCTTCCATGATCCTTGTGCCGTCGGCCGGGTATCTCCGTCATCCGCTTCGGGTGCGCTCATCAAGACCCGCAGGAAGCCCCGGACGGAGAACGGATGATGTGGCTGGAAGTATTTATAAATATTGCACTTAAAGAAACGGCAGTATATAATCCGGGTTTCACGTTGTCAATGATCATGATACCGGCGAACCTGAGAATACTTGCCCTGGACACATCCACGGCGCGTGGGAGCGTTTCCTTGCTGGAAGGGCGCGATCTTGCTGCCGAACTGCGGCTGCATTCTCTCGAGACGCACTCGGCGCGGCTCCTGCGGTCGATCGATTTTCTGCTTGGGAGCGTCGGCTGGGAACTTGCGGGAATCGGCCTGGTCGCCGCCGCTATCGGGCCCGGGAGTTTTACGGGGATTCGAATCGGCGTCTCTACGGCACTGGGACTGGCCCAGGTGCTATCGCTTCCGTTCGCAGGTATCTCCGGCCTGGATGCCATGGCGTCGCAGATGGGACTGCCGGACGGCAGGATCGGCGTCGTCATGGATGCCCGGAGGTCGCAAGTGTATTACGGGGAATACAGAAGAAGTCTGCACAGCCTCCGCAGGTGCGGCCGGCCCCTTCTGTGCAGCCCCGAAGAATTGAGGAAGCGCCTCGACCCGGAGAGCCTGTACCTGGCCGGCGACGGTGCGCTTCGATACAAGCGAGAGCTGGAGACATCTGACGCCGGCTGGCCCCGCCTGGTCGAAGCCGACCTGTTCCTGTCGGCAAGCGTTGCGCGTCTCGCACTGACGCGCAGCCGCTGGTGGCGCCGTTCTGACTATCTCCAGTCGGAGCCGTTGTATATCCGGCCGCCCGACGCAAAACGGGCCGGAAAACGCGTAGCATGAACGTACCGTTGCGGACCTATCTTTCCCGGCTGACCGTCGACGATATCCCCGGGCTCGAGGTTCTCGAGCGTGAGTCTGGCCTGAACTTTTGGGGGGAAGATCACTACAGAAGATTCCTGGAGGAGTTCCCCGAGTATTTCGGATGCAAGGTCACGGTACTGCCGGCCCAGTGCAGGCAGGGCCCGCTGAGCGGTTTCTTCTTTGCGCGATCAATCTACGAGCACCTGGAGATCCTGAAGATCGGGGTACTGCCGCGCTGTCAGAACCAGGGGATAGGCACCCAGCTGATGGAGGCTGCGTATGCCGAAGGCATCAGGCGCGGCTGCCTGCGCTGCTTCCTGGAAGTCCGGAAGTCCAATGACACCGCCATCCGCTTTTACCGCGGCCAGAAGTTCAAAATCACCGGCTCGCGGGAGAAGTACTACACGGACCCGGTGGAGGACGCCTGGATAATGGAGCGTGCGCTCTGAGGAATTGGTGGACTGCTTGAGTCGTCTGTATAATTGATGGTAGTATCCGCCTCCCCTTACAGGCGGGATGTTCAGAACTTTGCGAAGCCGGAAAAGGAGTTGTACCGTAAATGAAGAAGAAGGCTGAGAAGCGCGCTCTTCCGGAGGCCGTCACGCCGGTGCAGCACGAGCCCTGGCCGTCCTACACCATGGTCGAAGGCCGGATGAAGAAGATTTACTTCGACTTCTACCAGGAGACCTACAAGAAGACCCTGATCGACAGGAAGACCAAGGAGTTGATAGCGATCGCCGCGTCCCTCGGCTTCAAGTGCCAGGGGTGCCTCGAGGGTCACATCAAGAAGGCAAAGAAGTTCGGTGCGACACCGGAAGAAATCAGCGAGGCCATTTCGATCGCGATGGGTGTCGCCGCCGCGTCAGTGGTCGACCTGACGGACCTCGCCGCAGCCCACATGCGTTTGAAGCACTTCGAATAGACAGTCAAACTGATGACTTCAGAATCACGCCAGGGAGCGACTGTCATAGCGTGTCTGTTCCTGGTGCTCTTCCTCGGTGTGGCCGACAGCCAGGTCATAAGTCCTCTCCTGCCGGGGATCCGGTCTCAGTTCTCAAAGACCTCTGCGGAACTCGGCTTCCTTTTCACGGGCTATTCGCTGGCCGCGGGAATCTCGGTCCTGTTCTGGGGACCGCTGTCGGACCTGTTCGGTTGCCGCAATGGATTGCTGGCCGGGCTGCTCATCTTCGGTGTGGGGGCGACTATTTGCTGGCTGTCACCCGACTTCCGGGTGCTGCTGCTCGGGAGGGTCGTGACCGGGATGGGCGCGAGCATGCTCAGCCTGAACTCCATTTCGTACGCCGCCGGTTGCTGGCCGTCGTGTTGTCCGTGATCCTGGTAGTCCTGGTTTACATCTTCCTTCGTCCGCTCGGCAGTCCGGTGCGTGAGGAGGCCGGCCGGGGGATGTCGCTGTTCTCCAGCCGGGCAAAGGCCTATGGCCGGTTCCTGCGCGGGAAGGAGACTGCAGGAGGACTCTCCGCCTCGTTTTTTGCTTCAGGAGGGGCGATGGGATTTCTCGCGTTTCTCGGCGTCTGGCTCCATGACGCCTTCGGGGTCTCAGGCCGCCAGATCGGCCTCGTCTTCCTCGCGTCGGGATGCGCGGCCCTGCTGGCCTCGCCCATCGCCGGCGCCGTATCGGATCGAATCGGGAAGAGGCTGCAGTTCATATTGAGCAGCGGGACCTTCGC
>JAFNAH010000190.1 GCA_017860075.1 Acidobacteriota bacterium
ATCGCCGAAACCCGGACGGGCACAGAGCGCACACAGCGATATGGGATTTATGTGATGCCCGGCGCCGGCCCGGTTCAGGCTCAGGATAACGTGATGGAAAACCACGTCGAGAAGGACTACCTCGAGGCAAAGCGTTAGCGGTTTCCACAAAACTTGGACTCAGACCTGGACTTCGAGTTGGGGTTAGGCTCGCGGTATCAGGCAGCAGGATCAATAACCGCACAACTGCGATCGCTTACCTCGAGGACAATCGTCTATGTCCACGTCGAGGTCCACGTCCAAGTCTAAGTCCAAGTCCAGGTGCATGTCGTGCGTCCCCCCCGCGCCTGCGGGGACCCGAGCAGATTGACGCTTTATGACTGTGCGCCCTTGTAGAAGAGCCAGGCTGACACTACCAGGCCAACCACGACGATGAACATCTGAAGGTGCTTCTGGTCCACGCGCTTCGCCAGGCGGGCCCCGGCGTATCCTCCCAGGATTGCCCCAGCCGCCATGAGAATAGCTATGGGCCACACGACGAGCTTCTTGATGATGAAGTATATGAGCGCCGTCCCGTTTATGAAGGACGAGAGGAAGGTCTTCAGGGCGTTCATCCTGTGGATATCGCCCAACCCCATCAAGCCCAGCGAGGCCAGCATGAGGATCCCGATCCCCGCACCGAAGTAACCCCCGTAGGCAGCGACAAAGAGCTGGAAGCAGAAGCCCCAGATCCGTCCCATCGCCCCCACCTTTCCCTGCTCCCCTTGTTTGGAGCTGAGGTAGCTGCTGAACCTATCGCGGGACGCAAACAGGACGGTGGCGAAAAGCACCAGGAACGGCACGATTCGGGCAAACAGCCGGTCAGGCGTGATCGCGAGCACCCAGGCGCCGATCAGCCCTCCGACCAGGCTCGGCAGCAGCAGAGTGGTCAGCAGACCGCCCTCTTTCGGCAGGTCGTGGCGGTAGGCGACAGCGCTGCTAATCGCGCCTGGACAGACGGCAGCCGTGTTTGTCGCGTTTGCAGGCACGGGCGGAACACCGAATGCGACGAGCGCAGGATAAGAAATGAGCGTACCGCCCCCTGCCACGGAGTTGATGGCGCCTGCCACGACCCCCGCTACAACCAGACCCACGAGACCAGCCAACGATTCTGTCATACTGTCTGCCCAGTCCGGGACTCTACCACAGTTCAGGATTTGCCCGCGGCCGGTCGCGCCGGCCGTTCACCAACAGGCATGAATTCGATACGGTAGTTGGCATCCGGATGGCGATCCGAAGGACCGGCAGCGAGCATAGCGACGGCACCTGGCACCTTCTGTTCGCGTACCCAGCGAACCGCAAAATCGCGCCAGTTCTCGGGCTCTTCAGCGACCAGGACGGGAGACACGCCGTAGGAGAATGCGAGTGCCTGGCACACCGCCGGATCGTGACTGACTGCGACGATCCAAGCTGATGGTTTGAAGCGGGAAATCATCCTTGCCGTGGTGCCGCTCAGCGTAGGGACGATCAGGGCGGCACAGGGAACGGTCTCCAGCGAGTGCTCGACCACCGCGGCAATGGCCTCCGCCACCGTGGACGGCTTCTTCTGGAGCCCCAGTTCGCGCATCCCGGTCAACACACGCACCGGTCGCCTGGCCTCCGTGGCTGCGGCGATCTTCGCCAGCATGGCCACGGATTCCTCCGGGTAGTGCCCCATCGCGGACTCGCCTGAAAGCATAATGCAGTCGGTGCCGTCCAGGATGGCGTTGGCGACATCCGTGGCCTCGGCACGTGTGGGAAGCCGGTTCGTCACCATCGACTCGAGCATCTGAGTCGCCGTTATGACCGGCTTTCCGGCCAGATTCGACCTTGCGATGAGCTGCTTCTGGATGATGGCTATCTCCTCCAGCGGCACTTCCACTCCGAGGTCTCCCCGCGCCACCATGATGCCGTCGGCAGCCTGGAGGATATCGTCGAAATGAGCGAGCGCCCCCGCTCGCTCGATCTTCGCGATGACGAAAGGATGCTTCCCGAGTTCGCGCGCCGCGGATCGCAGGGCCTCGATGTCGGCGGCGGTCTCGACGAATGACTGGCTCACGGCGTCGACGCCGCTTTTCAACGCGAACTCCAGGCAGGCCCGGTCGTGCGCAGTGAAAGCGTTGATGCCGAGATCGATACCCGGCAGGTTGAGGCCCTTCCGGGAACGGAGCTCCCCGCCCACCGTGACCTTGCAGCGCACCACGGGGCCTTCCACCCCGGTCACCTGGAGCTGAATCAGACCGTCGTTGAGGAACAGCAGATCGCCCGGCTTCACGACCTGCGGCAGACGCTCAAAGGTCACCGAAGCGCGCTGAAGGTCCCCTCTGATATCCTCTGTCGTAAGACTGAAGCTGTCTCCGGGGTACAGCTCGATGGGCTCAGGATCTATCGACCCGATCCGCATTTTGGGCCCCGGGAGGTCGGCCATGATGGCGACTCGGCAGCCGGTCTTGCGTTCGAGAGCGCGGATACGGCTAATCCTCTCCGCGTGGCCGCTGAAATCTCCGTGGGAGAAGTTCAGCCGGGCGACGTTCATCCCGGCAAGTATCAGGCGCTCCAGCATCTCCGGTGATTCGGAGGCCGGGCCGATCGTTGCGATGATCTTGGTCTTGTGATCAGGAAGAGGCATCGAGGTCCCTCGTCCGGAGGAGGTTGTTAGAAAATCAGCTATCAGCTATCAGCTTTGAGAGCTGATAGCTGAAGGCTGACAGCTGGTGCAACACGCTATGATCGAAAGCTCGTTCCCCTCCACTCTTTTTTGATGTAGTTCGAAACCCAGTAACCGAGAGCCATGACCGTGAGCGCCGGATTGAACCCGCCGTTTGTCACATGAAGACTCCCATCGGCAACGAACAGATTGTCGATGTCGTGTACTTGCCCGTACCGGTTGGTTACCGAAGTGGCGGGATCGTTTCCCATCCGGCATGTACCAGCCTGATGGGAGCTGAGGCCCCGCCCCATACCCGGGATGCTCGTCCAGGTCCTCGTGGCACCGGCCTCTTTCAGCCACGCTTCCGCCTTTGAGGCTATTTGCCGCGCGACCTCGAGGTCATAGGGATGCCGGGTGCCGGAAACCCGGATCACCGGGAGGCCCCAGTAGTCCTTGACGGTTGGGTCGACATCCACTCGTGCACCGGCAACGGGCATCTCCTGGACCGGCCCGTGAATTCCCAGGAGCCGCCTGAAATTCCTTCGCTGGAATTCCTTGTGCGAGCTTCCCCAGGAAGGCTCTCCCGGGGGCCTCTTCTTCGTGAAGCCGTACGGAAGCGTGATGAACTGGTTGGTAAGCGCTCCGCCGCCCCTGATCCCCGGCATGCCGTGGTTGAAGTCGATCACGGCGATCGTGGCACCGGGTCCCGCGTCATCGTAGATGTCCTCGCTGAACATGCCGGTCGCGCCTGCATACGCATGGTCCTGGAAATTGCGCCCTACCAGGTCATGGCGGTTGCCGGCTCCCTGGGGAAAGAGCCTTGAGCGGGAGTTCAGCAGCAGCCGCGCGCTTTCGGTTGCAGAACACGACACGACGATGATGTCAGCGGGCTGCACGCGTTCGCGGCCGTCCGCGTCAAAATAGCGAACCGCCTGCGCCCGTCCCCGGTCGTCAATGATGACGTCGGCAGCCATGCTGTGGATCCGGACCTCGCAGTTGCCCGTTGCGATCGCAGCCGGGATCACGGTATTGTGCGTGCCGTTCTTTGCGTTCACCTCGCAGATAAAACCCGTGCAGGCGCGGCAATGGATACACGCCGGTCTTCCCCCGTAGCGCACGGAGTTCCTGAGCATGGGGATGTGCACGGGGTGATACCCCAGTTTCCTCGCCGCCGGTTCCAGAAATATCGCCGGCTTGTTGTACGGGTGAGGTGGCATGGGATAGGGCTTGCGCCGCGGCGGGAAAAACGGGCTCTCCGTGTGGTCACCCGCTACGCCGATCTCCCATTCGGCCTTTTCATAGCATGGCTCCAGATCATCGTATGAGATCGGCCAGTCCTCCAGAGTGGAGCCCTCCAGCGGGCCGTATGTAGACTTCAGCCTGAAATCCTGGGGCATGAACCTCCAGGCGATCGCGCCGTAGGCCGCTGTGCCGGATCCGACGCAGGCGGCAATATTGCCGTAGGCTCCTTCGGTGGGCACGACGGTGCGCCATACGCCATCTCCTTCCGGCACCACCCTGCGGTTCCTTTCGTCGTCCGGACCGAGGGCCTGACGCAACGTTCCGTAGACCTGGCTGGTGAGCTCGTCGTGGTACAGATCGCTGAAATGCGGCCAGCCTCCGCGCTCGAGAAGCACTACCGTCAATCCGGCCGCGCTGAGTTCCTTTGCGACCACACCGCCGCCGGCTCCCGCGCCGACGACTACCGCGTTTACCTTCCTCTCAGGCATTCCGTGCTCCATCAACTGACTTGCGGTGTGATTATACCGGGTCTCACATCAACCGAAAGGGATCTCCAGCCGGAACGAACTTGATCCCGATGGCGGGAAGCATCGGTCGCAGCCACTCCGCCAGGTACTTCATCCCGGGCTCCTCGCTGCTGGCGTGACCGAGGATGATGAGAGCCTTGTTCTTCTTCTGGCGGACCGCATCGCGGGCATACTCGGAGGTCTCCCATTCGTTGATCTCGCCCACGACCACGACATCGACATCAGGCGAGGCCAGGCTCAGCATCTGCATCCGCCCCCCCGCAGCCCCCACCAGGAATGCCACCCGACGGCACTGCAT
>JAFNAH010000191.1 GCA_017860075.1 Acidobacteriota bacterium
TTTCGATGGATATACGGCCGGAGCGGCTGCCCGGACTACGACAGCTTGCGCTCACGGGCGGGCACCCCGGCTCAGACGACAAGAACCTGAACGGCGACGCGATCAATCCCGCGTCTCAGGCTCCCTGGAGCCCAGACGGGAGCGCAACCATCCCTTTCTCCTGAAGAACGTCACCATTCCGAGGGCGACGGTGGCCATGAGACCGAGCACGAACGGGTAACCAAGGTACCAGTTCAACTCCGGCATGTTGAAAGGCGACCTGGCGGTGTTGAAGTTCATCCCGTAGATCCCGGCTATCAAACTCAGCGGTATGAAGAACGCCGTGAACATTGTGAGGATCTTCATGATCTCGTTGAGCCGGTTGCTCGCGCTCGACAGGTAGACCTCCATCAGGCCGGAAGCGACATCGCGATAGTTCTCGAGCAGGTCGATGATCTGGATCGTGTGATCGTAGCAATCGCGGAAGTAGACCCGGGTTTCATCCGAGATGAAGGGCGACGGTTCGCGCACGAGTGAGTTTACCGTCTCGCGCAGCGGCCAAATCGCCCGCCGGAGCGTCAGCAGATCGCGTTTGACCTCGTGCATGCGGGAGACCAGCACCGGCTCGGGCCGGGACAAGACGTCCTCCTCAATGGACTCAAGCCGCTCACCGTACTTCTCCAGCACCGGAAAGTAGTTGTCAATGAAGGCATCGATCAAGGCGTATGCCAGGTAGTCAGGACCTGCGTTGCGTACCCGTCCCCCTGCCTTGCGAATTCGCTCTCGTACCGGATCGAACGCATCACCGACCCGCTCCTGAAAGGTCAGCACGTAACTCTTACCGAGGAAGAGGCTCAACTGCTCCGTTTCCACGTGGTCAGCCATCTCGACCATCCGGCCGACGACGAAAAGATGATTGTCATACTGATCCACCTTGGCGCGCTGATGCGAGTTGATGATGTCTTCGAGGGCCAGCCTGTGAATGCCGAAAATCTCGCCCAGTTTCCGGATGACCGCGGCGTCTCCGAGCCCGTCCACGTTCACCCAGGTGACCGGCTGCCTTCCGAGGTAGCTGCCGATGCGGGAAACGTCCTCGACCAATTCCTCGTGCACGGCTTCGGAACCGTAGGCGATCACGCGGATGATCGGCAGCGGCGCTTGGGGGTCGACTACGAGGGAACCGGGCGGCGCACCGGGCGAGGTGCGTCGCTCGATCCCGCTCACGTACTTTCGACGTTTGGATTTTCGCGACATGGATGCACTCCTCCAGCGGTCACAACCTGTTGGTCACGACTGCCCCTTTCCCATCAGACAGGGCCGACCCGGGGCCACGCCAGTTCGAATCCTTGCGCCTCCAGCTTCTTCTGAAACTCGCCGAGGGACTTCCCATCCTTGCGGATCTTGCGGGGCGGGATGCGGGTCGTGATGGAATGAGACGCTATCATCCCGGCAGCCTCGCCGATGTTCCACTCCACCGGGTGGAGCCGGAAGCACCCGTTTGTTATGTGTGTGACGCCAAGGTTCTTGCAGGCCGGCAGGAGATTCTCTACCCGCCTCGGTATGAGCGCGCCCAGGGGAATCTGGAATGGCAGGGAGCTCACGTCGATGTAGTTGTCCCCGCCCGAACTGGGATGCAAATCGATTCGATAGCTCCCCACGCCGACCGAGTCCGGGAAAGCCTCAGCGGTCAGATCCTCCTCTTTCCTGCCGGTAAGCTGCTTGCGGGCATCGGTCCCGACGTGCTGTTCCAGCACCGTGAACTCAGCCAGGATCCGGCGGGACTCGCGGATATATGGATGCTTTGCCAGGCCATCCTCCGTGCCGACCATGTCGGGACGGAGGCGCAGGCCCGGCCACCCCTGTTTGCCGTCCGCGCGCGGCGCCTCTGTCTGAAGCCAGTAAAGGAGCGACAGGCTCAACTGTTTCGCGCGCCGGAGGTGTCTCCGGGCCTCCTCCGGCGTGACCTCGTGCAGGTTGCCCAGAAAGTAATCGTTCTGCGGCCAATTGACCAGGGTGATGTCGCTCCGGTATTGCCCTTCGACGAAGTTCCTCCTCCTGGCGATCCGGCGATAGGTCCAGAGCCCGCCATTCGTGCCCCGTTCGTCACACTCGGGATCGAAGGCGTGCGTGCGCACTTCGAGTGTGATCGGATTCACGTCCTTCCAGCCCAACAGCCGCCCTCCCCAGGCCGGCTTCAGCTGGGGCACGAGATCGCGCCAGAACTGGTACTCCTCCGGTTTCTCGATGGTGTGGTTCTCCCCGGCGATGTGGTCCATCGCGAAACAACAGGTGAAGGCCTGAATGTTGGCCGGTTTTGCCTGCTCGGGAGCGTGGAGCTCGCCCGTCTGTCCCCTGGACTCGGAGCCGGTGACATACTCCGTTCGAGTCAGAGGCAGAAGATCGCCCTGCTCGGTGGCGTCCAGAAAGTAATCTGCGTGCAGCACCTTCTCCCTTCCATCCTCGAGATTACGGACAGTCACGGCCCGCACGTTGTCGGATTCTACGTCCGCCGCCACCGGTTTGTGCCGCAGCAGCACGGTAAGCCTTCCGCTTGCCATGTGCGGAGCGGCCATCGCTTCGAGGACCGCGAGGGAGACTCTCGGTTCGTGGGTAATCAGCGATACCCAACTGTCGCCCGGATTGAGCTCCGGTCTTTCCCGCGCTTCCGTCGTCAGCGGGTAGTTGCGGCGGTAGTATTCCCGGACTGCGTTCCGGTACTGGCGGTAGGATTGAGTGCACCCGAAGGATTCGATCCAACGGTTCTCGTCGGGGGGAACTGCCTGCGAGGTAAGCTGTCCTCCGATCCAGTCGGTTTCCTCGGTAAGGATCACGCTCATTCCGTTTCTGGCCGCGGCCAGGGCCGCCGCGACTCCACCTGTGCCGCCACCGATCACCGCCACATCAAACTTGAGCTCTGAGGCTGCCGCGATCCAGCGCGGCAGCAGGGTTGCCGAAGCTAATTGAACGAGAAAGCTTCTGCGGTTGCTGGCCATTCTTCTGACTCCCGCGATTGAGATGCTTGAGCATAACAGCATCCACCCGATTCAGTCGATCGTTTGTCCTTTTTGCCTTCCGGCGGCCGCAGCAGGTAGGGTATGGTAGGCGCGCATTCTCACAGGAAGGTGCGCCATGGTCATCGTCGAATCCTACCCGCTCGCTGTCATCCTTTGCCTCGTCACGATGCTCTGCTGGGGATCGTGGGCCAACACGCAGAAGTTGGCCGGCAGGAAGTGGGCTTTTCAGCTCTACTATTGGGACTACGCGCTCGGAGTGTTGCTCCTGGCGTTGGCGCTTGCCTTCACCATGGGGAGCCTCGGCGGTGCCGGAAGGCCTTTTCTCGCCGACATGGCACAGGCCTCCGGCTCCTCGCTCTGGTCGGCGTTCCTGGGCGGCGTCATCTTCAACCTCTCGAATATCCTGCTGGTTGCGGCGATAGATATCGCCGGGATGGCGGTGGCCTTCCCGATCGGGGTAGGGCTCGCGCTCGTCCTTGGCGTGATCGCGAACTACATGGCGATACCGGTGGGCAACCCGGTCCTGCTGTTCCTTGGCGTCGCGAGCGTGGTACTCGCGATCCTGGTGGATGCTTTCGCCTACCGGCGCCTGCCTTCCCAGGGGCAAAAGACGACAGGGAAGGGAATTGCCATTTCTGTGGTGGCCGGGGTCCTCATGGGCTTTTTCTACCGGTTTGTCGCCGCTTCAATGTCTTCGGACTTCGTTCATCCGGAAGAGGGCAAGATGGGGCCTTACGCGGCGGTTGTCGTTTTCTCTGCCGGCCTCTTCCTCTCCAACTTCCTTTGGAACAGCATCGTCATGGCCCGCCCCTTCGTAGGGAACCCGGTGCCGTTTTCTTCCTATCTGCGCGATGGTAACGCGCGGCTTCACCTCGTCGGGATCCTGGGCGGGATCATCTGGAGCATCGGCATGTCCTTCAGCATTCTGGCCTCGGGTCCGGCGGGATTTGCGATCTCATATGGGCTTGGCCAGGGAGCGACCATGGTAGCCGCCCTATGGGGCGTCTTCGTCTGGCGGGAATTTGAGCGGGCTCCTGCGGGTACCGGGCGCCTTCTCGCGGTGATGTTCCTGGCCTATGCAGCCGGCCTTGCCCTGATCATCATTTCGAGGGTGGCCTAGAATACTCTACGAGGCGTCCGCCGTTCAGTTCATCAACCCGAGGAGCACATGGGCAACAACACGATCGTGGTTGTCGGCAGTTCGAACACCGACATGATTATCAAGGTTCCGCGGATACCCAGACCGGGCGAAACCGTGCTTGGCGGGCAGTTTTCGATGGCGGCGGGAGGCAAAGGCGCAAACCAGGCGGTTGCAGCGGCACGGGCCGGCGGCAAGGTTCTCCTGATTGCCAGGGTTGGGGAAGACCTGTTCGGCGAGGAGGCGGTTCAGTCTTTCGAGCGGGACACGATCGACGTCCATTGCATCACGAGGGATGATCAGGCCCCCTCGGGCATAGCTCTGATATTCGTCGGTGAGGGAGGCGAAAACAGCATCGCAGTCGCACCAGGAGCGAACGCCAACCTGACGCCCGCCCATGTCGACAGGTTCAGTCGTCAGATTTCGGAGGCTGGGACTCTCCTGACTCAGCTCGAGACCCCGCTCGAGACCGTACTCAGGGCGACCGAGGTTGCGGCCGCCAGCGGCAAGCGGATCATCCTCAACCCGGCTCCTGCGAGACCGGTGCCGGTCGAATTGCTGCGGAGAGTGAGGCCGGCTGCACTAACAGAGCACTCATCGATTGGATTGGTTATGTCCTCAGACATGTCTTCCCCGAGAAACCGGAACGAAACGAACAGCTCTTTCCCGCCTGCCGACTGCTTCGAGCGACGGCACATCGGTCCGGGGCCGCAGGATATTGCTCACATGCTCGACGTGCTTGGATTTCCGGACCTGGACAGCTTCATCGACAGAGTAGTCCCGCCTGCGATCCGGGCAGCCAGGCCGCTCGAAATCGGAGAATCCAGGAGCGAACACCAGGCGCTCGCGGATTTCAGCGGCATCGCGTCGCGAAACAGGATCTACCGCTCGTTCATCGGCATGGGTTACTACGACTGCATCACACCGGCGGTGATCCAGCGGAATATCCTGGAAAATCCCGGGTGGTACACCCAATACACCCCGTACCAGCCGGAAATCGCACAGGGCCGCCTGGAAGCTCTCCTGAATTTCCAGACTATGATCGCTGATCTGACGGGGCTCCAGGTCGCGAACGCCTCGCTCCTGGACGAGGCTACGGCTGCTGCCGAGGCAATGAACATGAGCCGGAGCGTTGCGCGCGCCGACTCTGACGACTTTTTCGTCTCCACGGGATGTTTCCCGCAGACGATCGAGGTAGTGAAGACTCGCGCCTGGGCGCAGGGAATTCGGGTAATTTGCGGCGACCACCGGGAGTTCGATTTCTCGACACCCGTCTTCGGCGCCCTCGTGCAGTACCCGGCAGTCGACGGCGAGATTCATGACTACGCTGACTTTGCCGGTCGTGCCCGCTCGGCCGGCGCGATTGTCACGGTAGCCGCCGATCTGCTGGGTCTTACGCTCCTCAAACCACCCGGCGAGTTCGGCGCGGACATAGCCATCGGAAGCACGCAGCGTTTCGGAATACCGCTCGGGTACGGCGGGCCGCACGCGGGTTACTTTGCGACTCGCGACGAATTCAAGCGCCAGATGCCGGGCC
>JAFNAH010000192.1 GCA_017860075.1 Acidobacteriota bacterium
ACGGCGCGCAGCTTCTTCGTCTATTCGAGTCGAAAGCTGAGCCTGAGTGGTTGCCACTTCCTGCTTGACATACTTCTTCGTTGCGCACGAACAGAGCATGACGAGCGCGATCGAAGCAGCGATGACACCTGTTGTACGTGTGAGGGACATGGCTAGCTCCTTAAGTTGTGGTTAAACTTATAGTATACCCACGGCTTGACAGAGTGACAATGATGAGCTCTCGGCGCGTTCCCCGCACCTTCCGGGGCGGATCGTACTCTCGGCCATCCTGAACTGAAGTGCTCGCTGCCGATCTCCATCACCAAACGACTATGGAACGGGCCTGCAGCCCTTTTCCCCTATGATCGGCTCTTGTCCTGGGGCTTCGCCCCAGGCGTCGGGCATGCCGCCCTCTTGAAGCGTCACGCCGGACCGATCTCGGAAGAGCGCCGAAGGCGCGAATCATAACAGCCTCCGGCGAAGCCGCCGGGCCCGCGGTGACGAAATGGGCACGAGGGCCGTAAGCCCGTTTCACCGGGCTATGGGCGGATCACGGTGCCGTCACGCCGCCGCGTTCTCCCCCAGTCGAAGTCGAAAGGCTCACCCGAAGGATACGGGAACTTCGCGGCCAGCTTCTCGTCGACCGGGCGCTTCGTTCGCATACAGGTAGCCGTTTCTGACCTCGGGGCAGCCCGGAAAGACCTCCCTGGTTTCCCGCGGAAAGACGTAGCCCTCGTGGATCCCGAAGTTATAGGTCGACAGCTCCAGCGCGAGTCCTGCTGCGTGTCCGACCGGCGATACGTCGCCGGGTCCGTGCCACGCCGTCTTCACACCGAAATACTCCCCGAGCGCGGCTACCTTGCGAGCCGGGCTCAAGCCGCCGATCTGGGAAAGGTGGATGCGGATGAAGTCGATCAGCCTGTTGGCGATGAGAGGAACGTACTCCTGTTGCGTGTTGAATAGTTCTCCCATCGCTATCGGGA
Source organism: Acidobacteriota bacterium (assembly GCA_017860075.1). GTDB lineage: Bacteria > Acidobacteriota > UBA6911 > UBA6911 > UBA6911 > JACADW01. The sequence goes on from JAFNAH010000192.1 coordinate 963, forward strand.
CACTCGTTTGCCGGCGCAGGTGCGGGAAATGGTCGTTTTCTTCGGGCGGCAGCGGGTCCTCGACAAAATACAGGTGAAACCGCTCGAGGTCTCTGCAGAGCTGGACGGCCTGGGCAGGGCTGATACGCTCGTGTACGTCGTGGAGAAGTTCCACTTCCTCTCCGAGCCTGGAGCGCAGGTGCTCAAACAGCCTGGGCACTATCCGCACGTATGCCCCCGGCTCCCAGACATCGACCGGACTTGTCGGACCGGAATCTGCAGGTCCGGCAACGGAAGACATCGCCGACCGCCCTGTGCGGCGGGTTCCGTAGGTCGCCAGACCCGGCACAGCCACCTGGGCGCGAACATGTCTGTACCCGGCTTCCATTGCCTTTCGGACATTGTCCTCCACCTCCTGGAAATCGCGACCACTCGCGTGGTAGTAGAGGTCGGCGGCGAAGCGGCATTTCCCCCCCAACAGCTGATGGAGTGGCATGTTCGCCCTCTTGCCTTTGATGTCCCACAGGGCCATGTCGATTCCGCTCATGGCATTGAAGAGAACCGGGCCGTTTCTCCAATACGAGCTGACGTAAGACGACTGCCAGATGTCCTCGATCTCATCCGGATCCCGGCCGACAAGAAACGGCTTCAGGTACTGGTCCACTGCAGCCTGCACCACCCCGGCCCTCTGCGTGAAAGTCGCGCAGCCCAGACCGTAAAGGCCGGGCTCGCTGGTCAGAACCTTGACAACCACAAGGCGGATACCGTTGGGCGCGGTCATGATTGTCCTGACGTCGGTAATCTTCAACCGTGGCAGGCCGCGAGGCGGCGACGTCATCTTTCCCTCACTCGATGAGGCAGTAAGCGACTGGTTCAGGAGCAGAGAGGAACCACCCAGCACGGTTCCGGCCCATAGATGCTTCAGAAGATTTCGCCTTTGCATGAATCCTCCCACGACTTGGTTTGATGAAGAGGCCTTCCCTTTATAGATTGACGCTGAACAACGGACGAAGGATGATTGCCCCACGCGAAGAGCCTTGTGGACGCGCCGCGTGACGATGTGGCGATTCCTCTTTGGCCGATCGTCCGGACCGGGCCGGTTTGCTGTACCGCAGCATGCGGGGTCCTCCGGCTGCGATTGTAACGCCATATTCAGTGAGAGAGGATCTGAGATTGATGGTTCACGGCACCTGAATCATTCCGAGGAGAGAGAAACATGAGAAACCCCCGCCAGCATGCAATTCTTCCCGTCCTGGTCTTATGCCTTGCCTCCAGCAGTTACGCCCAGCTGGGTATGTTCTCGAGAGAACAGAGAGTCGAGCTCACGCGCGACTGGAAAGGAGACCGCTTTCCGGATGGCCGGCCGCGAGTCCCGGACGAACTGCTCGGCCGCATGAAGAACGTCACCGCGGAGGAGGCCTGGGGCGTTCTGCAGAGCGCCGGATACATCAACCAGTTCGAGGGTAACTGGAAGGTCATCAATCCCGGCGAGCGCCTCGTGGGGCGGGTGGTCACCGCGGTGTTCATGCCGTTGCGGCCCGATGTGAACGCGGTCATCAGCGATGCCGGCAAGAGGGAAGGCCGCTCCCAGAGAGGGGGGCAGAATTCCTGGGTTATCGACATCCTGCAACCGAACGACGTACTGGTCGTGGACCTGTTCGGGAAGATCAAGGACGGCACCTTCGCGGGCGATAACCTTTCGACTTCCATAAATGCCAAGACCGGCACGGGCCTGATCGTGGACGGCAGCGTGCGCGATGTATCCGGTATTTCGGAAATAAAGGGCTTCCGCTGTTACGTCCGTGGTTTTGATCCTTCCGCACTCAAGGATGTCACGCTGATGGGTATCAACGTGCCGATCCGGATAGGAGCGGTCACCGTGATTCCGGGTGACGTGGTCGTAAGCGATCCGGAAGGAATCACATTTGTCCCTTCGCACCTCGCGGAGAAAGTGGCTGACCACTCCGAGCTGACACAGCTTCAGGACCGGTGGGGACACCAGATGCTCCGTGAAGGCAAGTACACGCCGGGCCAGATAGACAGCGGCTGGACCAGGGAGATGACCGAGGAGTTCAACGCCTGGGCTGAGAAGCAGGGGGCGAAGGTCCGCAAACGGATCCCGTAGCAGTCTCCCTAGAAGCGATGGCCTCGCCGAGGCGACTGCAGGCTTCGGAACGACTGTCTGGCGCGGTAGTGCCTGCCGCGCCGTGACGCTGGCGGGATCGAATGAAAGGATCCGGGTGATGCGCATTTGGCTGATGTTGGCAGCGTTTGGGCTGGCGGCCTGTCCGATCACAGCACAGGAAGGCGGGTTGAGCGCCAAATACAGCCGGAGGCTCGAGAAGATCCTCTCCGAGAACATCGCTCCCTTCTGGATCCGGAAGAGCCTGGACCGGGAGAACGGCGGGTACATCATCAACTTCGGGCCTGCCAGCGAGCCGGGAGCGGAAGGCCCCAAGGCGCTTGTGACCCAGGCCAGGATGGTCTGGTATTTCGCGCGCATGGCACGCGCGGGCAGGGATGTGCAACAGAACCTCGCCGCCGCCGAGATCGGATACCGGTTCCTCAGGGAGAAACTGTGGGATGAAAAGAACGGCGGGTTCTACTGGGAGGTGGATCCGACCGGGAACAAGAAACTCATGCCGCGCAAGCACCTCTATGGTCAGTCCTACGGATTTTACGCCGTATCCGAATACTATCTGGCCAGCAAGCGGCCGGATGTGCTGGAATTTGCCACCCGGATCTTCGATGTTCTGGAGGCCAGGGCGCACGACAAGACTTACGGAGGGTACATCGAATACTTCAACGAAGACTGGACCGCCCCTCCGGCAGGCGAGATTTCCTACATGGGCGTTCCGCCGGATTGGAAGTTGATGAATACGCACCTGCATCTGATGGAAGCGATGACGACGTTCTGCCGGGCCAGCGGGCTGCCCCGGGCACGCGAACGCCTGCTCGAGCTGATGGCAATCGACAGCAACGCCGTGGTGCGGAAGGACGTGGGCGCGTGCACCGACAAGTACCGCAGAGACTGGACGCCGATTCTGGACACCGACTTCGCCGTAGTCTCATATGGCCATGACGTCGAGAGCGTGTGGCTGCTCATCGATGCCTGTGATGCCGCCGGTCTTCCCGTTCACCCCTATCTCGACCTGTTCCGGACCTTGTGGCGCTATTCGCTCAAATACGGCTACGACCGGTCCGCCGGAGGCTTTTACGAGAGCGGGCCGATCAACCGCAACGCCGACGCACTGAGAAAGATCTGGTGGGTCGAGGCGGAAGCGATCGTCAGCGCCCTTTATATGTATCGCATGACTGGCGATTCACAGTACCTGGAGGTCTTCGACAGGACGCTGGAATTCATTGAGAAACACCTGGTCGACTGGCGCAACGGCGAATGGCACGAGTTTGTCACGCCTGACGGCAAGACGGGCGGAAGCAAGGCGCATGTCTGGAAGGCCGCCTATCACAACGGCAGGGCAATGATCGAATGCCTCCAGCTGCTCCGCTGCCTGGAGGCAGTTCACAAACAGTAAGAGGAAGGCACGGGCGCATCAGCGCCGGCGGCTGCCGCCGAGCCGATGGACGACCGCTGCGCCATAGAGGACAAGCGCTGCGGTGTAGTAGACCCACAGGAGCGACAGCACTCCTGCAAGCAGCGAGCCGTACATGAGGCCGTAGTATGCGGAATTCAGCGCATACTTTGCGAAGAGATACCTGGCTGCCTCCCACAGCGGCGCAAAGACAAGCGCGCCGGCCAGCGCCCGGCGCCACGGGGGGTGGTCGCTCGGCAGGTAGTGATACAGAAGCGTGGCGCCACAGAGCAGGAGCACGGAGGGCAGCGCGCGTCTCAGCAGAAAGTGGCCCGCCACGGCAGCATAGCGGTCGAGCCCGGCAATGCTGGGCGTGTAGGAAATCACGGCGCCAAGCACGTGTATAACGACATACGCGCTGATCAGAAGCAGCTGAACCAGGGCCAGCAGGCCGATTGAGACGACGGTGGAAGCGAACGGGTTGCGGCCCCTCGACGTTCCGTTTACCACGTTGACGGCGTAATAGAGCTCACCGAACACCTGCATCGCAGACCAGACGAACGCCAGCAGCAGGGCCCACTGGACCGCTGGTGTTCCTGAAATCTTCTGTATGTCTGCAATCAGGCTTGTCTCCGCGATCCCGACGCGCGGGAAGAAGCCGTGCAGGAGCCGCGCCAGGAAGTCGTACTTCGCCTGGTCCTGGCTGACAAGGTAGCCCAGCAGCT
>JAFNAH010000193.1 GCA_017860075.1 Acidobacteriota bacterium
TAGAGTTTTCCTTCATCCGCAATTTCCCAGGCAATTATTCGATTTCTGACTCAACCTGACCACGGACCTCTCTGTCCGGGCAGGAAATTTTAGGAGGAATGAATGTCAGTTGAAGTAGACAATACTCAGCTTCAAAAAGACGGTGGTGCCGGCGCGATCGATGCCCAGGCGCAGGCGTCCGCCGCGCGAAAGGAGGAGGAGAACGACTTTGCAGCTCTTCTTCACGCCTACGAGGAGAGGGCCCAAACCTTCTCCGAGGGAGAGGTGATCAAGGGGAGGGTCATCGCCATCTCCGCGGCCGGTGTCGTCGTCGACGTCGGCTTCAAGTCGGAAGGGATCATCCCGGCCGAGCAGTTCACGGACGACCATGGAAAGCTCACCGTCAAGGTAGGCGATTCCATCGACGTCTTCCTGGAGCAGACCGAAAACTCGAACGGGTACGTCGTTCTGTCGCGCGAGAAGGCCGAGCGCATGAAAATCTGGGACGACATCGAGCGGGCCTACAGGGATGGCACGGTCGTCAAGGGCCGCGTCATCGAGCGTATCAAAGGCGGTCTGGCCGTGGACATAGGGGTGCGGGCTTTCCTGCCCGGTTCCCAGATCGACCTGCGCCCGGTGCGCAATCTCGACAGCCTGCGCGGTGAAGAGTTCGAGATGAGGGTCATCAAGGTCAACAAGAAGCGGGGCAACATCGTGCTCTCGCGCAAGGCGGTCCTCGAGGAATCGATGAAGGAGGAGAAGGCCAAGACTCTCGAGGTGCTCGAGGAAGGCAAGGAGATGGAGGGTGTCGTCAAGAACATCACCGATTACGGGGCATTCATAGACCTCGGCGGCGTTGACGGCTTGCTGCACATTACCGACATGTCCTGGGGCCGGGTTAATCACCCGTCCGAGCTTTTCAACGTCGGCGATAAGATCAAAGTCAAGGTCATAAAGTTCAGCCGCGAGGACAGCCGCGTCTCGCTGGGATACAAGCAGATGTCGGAAGACCCCTGGCTGCACGCAGACATGCGCTTCCCTAAGAACATGCGGGTGCAGGGGAAGGTCGTCAGCCTGACCGACTACGGTGCATTCGTGGAGCTGGAGCCCGGTATCGAGGGCCTGATTCACATTTCCGAGATGACGTGGAACAAGAGGGTCAAGCACCCGTCGAAGATCGTCAGTGTCGGCTCCCCGGTCGAGGTAGTGGTGCTCGACATCGACACCGAAGCCCGGCGCATCTCGCTCGGCCTCAAGCAGACGGAGCCGAATCCGTGGGATGATCTCGAGGCACGCTACGCCCCCGGCACGGTGATTGCGGGCAAGGTGCGCAACGTGACCGACTTCGGCGCGTTCATCGAGGTTGAGGAAGGCATCGACGGTTTGGTGCACGTATCGGACATCTCGTGGACGAAGCGCATCAAGCATCCGTCCGAGGTGCTGAAGAAGGGTGACGACGTGCAGGCGGTGGTTCTCAGTATCGACGCCGCGAACCAGAAGCTGTCCCTGGGGATCAAACAGCTCGAACCTGACCGGTGGGAGAACTGGTTCAGCCGTCACAACCTCGGCGATGTCGTGAAGGGCAAGGTCGTTCGCATGACGAACTTCGGCGCCTTCGTCGAGCTCGAGGAAGGGATCGAGGGCCTGTGCCACGTATCGGAGCTGGACGACAAGCATGTCGAAAAGCCGACCGAGTTCCTCAACGTGAGCCAGGAAGTCGAGATGCGCATTATCAAGCTCAACCTCCAGGAGAAGAAGATCGGCCTGAGTCTGAAGGCCATGAAGGAGGAGGAGCCGCGCCTGGAGTTCACCTCGTACATGGCATCGCCCGACTCGGGGAGCACGTCCATGGCTGAGCGCCTCGGCGATCAGCTGCAGCGCCTGAAACGCGGCGATTCATAGTTGAAGTCGAACGACGACTGGGAGCGAGAACGATGTCAGGCAAGCGTACCAACCTGCTGCTCTGGCTGGTTATCGGGGGCAGTGCCCTGCTCTTTTTCACCGTTTCCCTGGTGGCCCTGGCCGTGTACTTTTCCGACCAGGAGGCACCGTCGTTCTCGCTCTCAATGTCGACCAACCAGGTGGCCCTGCTCGAGATCGAGGGGGCCATTTTCGATTCGCAGACTTTCAATCAGCAGCTCAAGGACTACGGTAAGCGCAGCGGTGTGCGAGCCATCGTACTGCGTCTCAACACGCCGGGTGGCGGCGTAGCCGCGACCCAGGAGATCTACGAGGCCGTCCGCAAGTTCCGGGCGGAAACGCACAAGAAGGTGATCGCGAGCATGTCTTCGGTCGCAGCTTCCGGGGGCTACTACATCGCCTGCGCTGCGGACAAGGTGTACGCCAATCCTGGAACCATCACGGGGAGCATCGGCGTAATCGCCGAATGGTACAACTACGCCGACCTCCTCCGCTGGGCCAAGATGCAGGACGTCGTGATCAAGAGCGGAGAGTACAAGGACGCTGGCAACCCGGCGCGTCCCCTCACGGAGGCGGAGCGGGCCTACTTTCAACGGCTTATCGACGGGCTCTACGGTCAGTTCGTCGCTGCCGTCGCCACCAGTCGCAAGATGCCCGATGACACGGTGCGGAAGCTGGCCGATGGCCGTGTTTACACCGGCGAGGAAGCCAAGCGGCTCGGGCTTATTGACGAGCTCGGGACGCTGCAGGATGCGATCCAGGCCGCGGCCAAGATGTCCGGAATCGAGGGCGAGCCCAAGATCGTCACTCCCGCCAAGCGGAAGCTGTCCCTGCTTGATTTCCTCCTCGGGGAATCGAAGGCCGCCCTGCCGCTCCCATTCGCGGTTGATCCCTCGCAGTCACAAATAAGGTTTCAGTATCTCTGGAGATAAACGGAAATGACCAAGGCAGAACTGGTGGAAGAAGTCGCGAACCATTCCGAATTGACCAAGAAGGACGCCGAGATCATCGTGCAGACCGTTCTGGACTGCATCACGGAGTCGCTGCAGCGCGGCGAGAAGATCGAGTTGCGCGGCTTCGGTTCGTTCCGTATCCGGAACCGGGCGTCGCGCATGGGGAGAAACCCGAAGACCGGCTCGGGCGTCTCCGTTCCTGCGAAGAGGGTGCCGTATTTCAAACCCGGCAAAGAGATCAAGGACCTCATCAACGCCTGATGGATCGCCTCTGGACTCCCTGGCGCTTCGACTACATCAGCAGGATCGGCCACTCTGAGAGCGGCTGCGTATTCTGCAGGATCCTGGCGGAGCAGAACGATCGCGAGAACCTCGTTGTCTTTCGAGGCGGGTCGGCGTTCGTCGTCCTCAATCTCTTTCCTTACACTTCCGGCCACATGCTCATCGTGGCCAACCGTCACATCCCCTTCCTCCGTGACGCGGCAGCCCACGAACTGCACGAGATGATGGAGCTGGCGCAGCGATGCGAATCGGCTCTGCATGCCGAGTACGATCCCGACGGTTTCAACCTCGGCTTCAACCTCGGCCGCGCTGCCGGCGCCGGCGTGGCGTCCCACCTTCACATGCACGTGGTGCCCCGCTGGGCCGGGGACGGCAACTTCCTCTCGATCGTCTCCGAGACGCGCGTGCTGCCGGAAGAACTGCCGCAGACCTGGGAGCGCCTGACCCCCCACTTTCACTGAGTGAACGGCTCTTCCTCCGCTTCGCGGCCATCGCCACGCCGCCTGACCCGCCGAAAACGGCCCTTCCGAGCCCCCTGCCCTGAAATCAGACTCCGCCCTCGGCCTCCGAACCGCATTCCCCCATCGCATCCACCCCCGATCTGGCCTTTGGTTCCGAGTACTTTTTATCTAAGATCCTATCGGAAGTTTGTGATCCCGCTTTTCACTTTCCGGTGATCACACAATCCCGCATTCTGCTTGCGTGTCGAGGCGGCCGATAGCTTGAAACCCGCTCCAGTCAAGCCTTTCAAACCATCACGACCCTGCAGTTTTTTTTTCTTTTTTTTATTGCATGCATCTGGACGCTATGCTAATTTTCGCCCGCGTTGTTGATTTGAAAGGCAGCGCGCCAACCACAAGAGGTCTCACGTAGAGATATCCGCCGATTGCAGGAGAGTGCGGTCAGCGGCGGACGAGAGAGCCGCTGGTCAGGGGTATAGCTCTGTTTTCCACAGCTGTGGAAAAACCTGTGGAAAACTTCTTGGCGCGCCCGGCTACTTCTTATGGATACCTGGAATCGGGTTCTCGCCCTCATCGCAAGACGTGTCAGCCCCCAATGCTATGAGACGTGGTTCCGCCCCGTCTCGTTCGCCGGCGTGGACCAGGAATTCCTGCATCTGGCCGTTCCGAACGACACATTCAAGAAGTGGCTGCTGGAGAACTATGCCGGTGTCCTCCTCGATGCGGCCAGGGAGACCCTGGGCACTCCGCTCAAGATCGACATTTCGGTCGCCTCCCACCGCTCGGCCGAGCAGCCCGCGAAGGCGCCTGTCTCCGCCGAACCTGACGAGCCGGGATTCCCTCTTAATCCGCGTTACACTTTCGACTCGTTCGTGGTAGGTTCCAGCAACCAGCTCGCGAGAGCCGCTGCCATTGCCGTAGCCGAACAGCCATCGAGGTCCTACAACCCTCTCTACATCTACGGCGGCGTGGGCCTCGGCAAGACGCACCTGCTCCACGCCATCGGCCACTTCCTCCGCCAGAAGTCGCCCAGGGTCCGCCTGAGCTACATGTCT
>JAFNAH010000010.1 GCA_017860075.1 Acidobacteriota bacterium
GCGCGCTCCTTTTCAGGAAAAAGGGGGGCCGTGCGCACCACTGGCTGATCCTGCAACTCAGGGGCACGCGGAGCAATCGCGACGCAATCGGCGCCAGGATCGAACTGACTCTGCCCTCGGGCTCGAAGCAGTACCAGCACGTAACTACGGCAAACGGCATCTATTCTGCCAGCGACAAGAGAGTGCATTTCGGGCTGGGGCAGGAGGCTTCGCTCAAATCGCTGGAGATTCGCTGGCCGAGCGGGATACGCCAGACCCTCGAGAACATCCAGGCAGACCGGGTTCTATCGATAGTAGAGCCTGAGAAGTAAAGAGATGGATGCCTGAATCAGCCCGACCTTCAGTCTTCAGATCTGTAGTGCCGGGGGAACTGTGGGGCTCGCAACGTTCGAAGAGGGAGTTCCGCTGTGAGAAGGCGGTCGATCTCACTATGTCAAGCGTGGCCCACTGGTATCAGGCCGGGGACGCGGATTAACGCTGACCGGAGAAGATCATTCATTCCGTGTGCGGAGCTGCAGCGCTGGTACCGTTGGTGCTGCAAGAGCTCCGCCAGCGTTCTCCCGCGTCCAAGAACGTTTCCATCTCACTCATGCATGAATAATCCCGGCCAGGCCGCTCGGCGTGATGCCTCCACCGCCAGGAGCATACTCGGTTGTTCCAGCTCTGACACCCAGGCGCCAGCTCAGACTTGCTGGGCCTTGCGCCACTCGGGATCTTTCCACCGGCCGCCTGTGAAATCGGGCATCTCCACTCGCGCTCCAGCCCGGTCCAGCGACAAGCGAGTGCAGTGAATCAGAGAACTCCAGCTTGCAGCGTCGTAGGCATCGATCCAGGGAGTCTTGCCGCTGCGCACCATCTGCACGAAATCATAAATGCAGAAGAAGTCGATTCCCTCATGCCCTCCCGATTGACGGGCCAACTCACCATCCTTCCGCCAGTATCGGTGTTGATACTTCGGCTTATACTGCGCCAGCGGCGCCCAGGCTTCACCCTGGCTAGGTTCGTTGCCCCGCAGATGGATCCCGGTGAGGGAATCCCAGCATCCGTTCATCCCCTGGAGGAGGTAGTAGCGCGAGTACGGGCGCGTGTTGGACAGGCTGTAGTCGATCCGGATATTTCTGCCTTTGGCGGTTGAAATCAGCGTCGTTACGAAATCACCAGTCTTGAAATTGACCCTGGCCGCCGCACTGTCGGGGCCAAAGCGCTTGACGGCCCAGGCATGAGCCTCGAGAGGAGTCGTCATCATAGCCTGGCAATACTCCATCCGGTCGCCATCGTTGATTGCGAGCCACTTGCACGCAGAACCAAGGCCGTGCTGAGGATAGGAACTGCCGTAGGCGTCCCGCCACAACTCACCTCGCCATGTGATCTTGCCCTGGGCGTCAAAGAAGAGGTCCCGGCAGTCGTGCACGTAGCTGCCGACGGAGAAGTAGGGCTCTCCAAACAGCCCCTGCTTCAACATGTTCACAACCGTCATGTTATCGTCGCCGTAGCAGCAGTTTTCCAGCAGCATGCATTGACGCCGGCTGCGCTCGTACTCCTCGACCAGGCCATGGCACTCCTCGATGGTGTGGCAGCCTGCAATCTCGATCCCGACATGCTTGCCGGCTTTCAGGCAGGCTATTGAGATCTTCCCCAGCGTATAGACGTCGGTGGCGACGATGATCCCATCCAGATCATTCCTCTCCAGCATTCGAAGATAGTCTTTGTCACCCCGGGTGTAGGTTTCGGGGGCATAGCCCTTCAGCTTCTTGACCAGATCGACGGTCAAAGCAGCCCGATCTGTCTGGTAATCGCACACGGCGGGAACGGTGACCCCCTTCTGGTACTCGAGGAGGTTTCGGATGTGCCAGCGACCTCGCGGCCCCAGACCCACGACTCCGATCCTCACCGGTGCCGCACTGCCCTCCTGTGCAGACCCCTGGCTCGACGCGGTCAGGGACGCCGTGACTGCAGCTGCCACCGAACTGTTCTGAAGGAACTGACGACGGTTCATTACCTGTTCCATGATGTCCACCTTCCCGTGTCGAAGAAATCGGCGCCGGCCAAGCCGACGGCCTGTAATGGATTGCTCCGGCCCGCATGGTTTGATCTCCCGAAAGGAACCAAACCCGCGTCGTTCCGGCCCGTATATCACCTCGCACTTGAGCGGGCACTTCGGCCCAGATGGTATGCCAGCCGATCTCCTGAGACAACCATCTTCCTGTTGAGAATCCGCAGCCGAAATCTCTGCCTTTGACGTATTCTATGCCCTCGAGTCTCGAGCCAGGGGCGGTCCGAGCCCGGATCGGTGTTCCCGATCCCGAGTTGATCCGGATCCGACTTCGCGTGTCGCATGGAGAGGGGAGAGGAAGGAGGCCATTGATGAAGCAGAGCAGGTGGCACATCAGCTGGGTTCTGTATTGCGCTATCTTTGTTGCCGTGGGCCTGGCCGGCTGCAGCCGCATCCCTAAACCGGATGCGCTGGCTGAGCAGGTTTCGATCTACCGAGACGAGTACGGCGTGCCCCATATCCTCGGGGAAACGGAACCGGCCGCGTTCTTCGGGTACGGATATGCTCAGGCTCAGGACCACCTGAAGGAGATGATGCTCCAGTATATGGATGCTCAGGGGCGGCGGGCGGAGGTCCTTGGAATCGAGGCGCTCGGAGAAGGCTACCTGCGCTTCGTCCCCTATGATTACCGCTGGGACGGAGACTACCTGCAGCGGCTGTTGAAGACAAAGAAGACGGTGGTGGAGAAAAGAGACGAGATCCGGCCCGAGGTCTACGCGGTATTGGACGGGTTTGCCAGGGGCGTCAACCAGTACATCTCCGAGCACAGCAAGGAAATCCCCACCTGGATCGAGACCATAACGGCAGAGGATGTCGAGGCCCTGGAACGCTGTCAGTATTTCCGCTTCTACAGTGTGCACGACGCTCTTTCGAAGCTGAGTGACCAACCCTATGTTTTCCCCCGGCTTGGCTCGAACCACTTCGCCATCTCAAAGGACAAGTCGGCCGAAGGGCGGGTCATCCATGTGGAACACACCCATATGCCCTGGAACAACCGCTTTCAGAATTACGAAGCCCATCTGGTCGTTCCCGGTCGATTGAATGCCGCCGGAATAAGCTGGTTCGGCAGTCCGTTCTTTCTGGATGGCTTCAACGACAAGATCACCTGGTCGGCAACATACAATGCACCAAACATAGCGGATGTCTATGAGGAGATGCTCAATCCTGAGAACCCCCTGCAGTATCGCTACGAAGACGAGTGGCGGAACATCCGGCTCGAGCACGAGGTTTTCAGGTTCGCTTCAAAAGACGGGATGACCTCGGTCACCCTGCCCCTCTATTACACTCACCACGGTCCGATCGTGAAGGTCGACCGGAGAAGCCATCGCGCGTTTTCGATCAAGCTGCCCAACTTCGAAGGCGTCCAGTACTCTGCCAACTTGTATCGGATCATGAAGTCCCAGAACCTCGAGGAGTTCAAGGCGGTTCTGGCCGATCTTCTGATGCCGAGGTGGAACCTGCTCTACACTGATCCCGACAATCTATTCTGGATTCACAATGGAGTCGTCCCCGTGCGACCGGAAGGCTATGACTGGCGCAAGCCGGTTCCCGGCTGGAAAAAAGACACGGAGTGGAATTCCTATCTGCCGATGGAGTCGCATCCCCGGCTGCTCAATCCGCCGGCGGGCTTCCTCCAGAACTGCAACACCGCACCGTGGGTGAGCACCAGGAATTCCGGTCTCGATCCTCTTGCACCGGCGCCCTACTATCTGCGCTCCAAGCCTGCCCCGGACGCCGGTGAGGACGACCTCAACCTGCGGGCGGAACGAATTTTCAAGGTGATGGAGGCCAACAAGAAGTTGTCGGTCGATCAGATGAAAGATCTGGCGTGGGACACTTACATTCTCCCCGCGGAAGTGATCGTGCCTCTGCTCTCCAAGGCCTATGAGAAGAATCGCCAGCGGATTACTGATACCCGAGTTGCCGAGGTGATCGAGCAGCTGAAGAAATGGGACTACCGGTCAGCCACTGATTCCGTGGCCTACACTTACCTGCATTTCTGGGGAAAGGCATATCGGAACCGCGACGCTCAGAAGTTCTCCCGGTTTTCCTCTCGAACTCGCCACAAGATTGATCTGAACTCGAAAGAGGAGCAGGAACAGGCTTTGCTCGCCTTGAACGATGCGATTGCCACACTGGACGAAAAATTCGGCAAGATTCAGGTGCCCTGGGGCGAAATCAACGTGGTGCTGCGCGGGGGCCGCTTCCCCCTGGAAGGAAGCTGGATGTTCGAGAACCTTCATCCCGACTACGGTCCGGAGACGGAAAGTGGGGAAATCCACTGTGACGATGGCTGGGGACACGTGCTGGTCGTGGTCGAAGGTCCCGAGAAGGAGATCTGGAGCCTTCTTCCCTACGGGCAGTCTCAGGATCCCCGATCGCCCCATTACAGCGATCAGGCGCGAATGCACAGCGAGCACAGGCTCAAGCGGTTCTGGTTCTACCCCCGCGAGGTCCGGGAGCACACGAAATCCGTATGGGGAGACGAGGCAAGAATCGAGAAGCTGCTGAACAAATAACAGGTCAGCATTCTTCAGAACTCCTCCAATGAGCGGAGAAGCCGGCGCACGTCAGGCCGCATCCTTTGGGAATGGCTCTCTCAGTTTTGGTCTGATTGGTGGCGATCAGCTTTGATGATCGTCAGGCCGGAAACTGTAATCCCGTGTGGTCAAAAAACATGAGCCTCCCGGTCCGGTATTGAGAGGGTCAGCATCGGGGATGGGAACTCGGCTGTCAAGCGTCGGAAGGAGGGATGTTGTCGAGAGGGGAAAGGCCAGTTGCTGCAGCTACCTATGGGTTGGCTGAGTTTCTTGACCACACGGGGTGGGTCAGTTGGGCTGCAAGTTATTGAAAACATTGGTGGGCCCAGCAGGACTCGAACCTGCGACCCGCTGATTATGAGTCAGCTGCTCTAACCAACTGAGCTATGGGCCCCTTCGAATTTCAAATTTGAAATTTTAAATTTGAAATTTGCAATTGAATTTACCGAGGGAAACCAACCTCAAGTACGGGCGGGCGAACCCTCCAGGAACGCACGCAACATCCGGCTGCGCGAAGGGTGACGCAGCTTGCGCAGCGCCTTCGCCTCTATCTGCCGGATCCGCTCGCGGGTCACCGAGAAACGCTGCCCTACCTCCTCCAGCGTGTGCTCGCTCCCATCCCCAAGGCCGAACCGCATCTTAATAACCTGCTCTTCACGCGGTGTCAACGTTTTCAGCACCGACTCGGTCTGCTCCTTCAGGTTGATGTTGATCACCGCTTCGGCCGGCGAGATCACCGCACGATCCTCGATGAAATCGCCCAGGTGGCTGTCCTCCTCCTCACCGATCGGCGTCTCGAGACTGATCGGCTCCTGCGCAATCTTGAGAATCTTGCGCACCTTGCTGACCGGGAAGTCCATCTTCTTGGCGATCTCTTCGCTGGTCGGCTCCCTGCCGTACTCCTGGACCAGCGCCCTCGACGTCCGGATCAGCTTGTTGATCGTCTCGATCATGTGCACCGGGATGCGTATGGTGCGCGCCTGGTCCGCGATCGCCCGTGTGATCGCCTGCCTGATCCACCAGGTGGCATACGTCGAGAATTTGTAGCCACGGCGGTACTCGAACTTGTCCACCGCCTTCATCAGACCGATGTTCCCCTCCTGGATCAGATCCAGGAACTGGAGACCGCGGTTGGTGTACTTCTTGGCGATCGAGACCACCAGGCGCAGGTTCGCCTCCACCAGTTCCTTCTTCGCGATGTCGGCCTCGAGCTCCCCGCCCTTGATCGTCGCAAGCGTCCGCTTCAATTCAGGGACCGTCCCCGCGGCCTGCGCTTCGACCTCCTTTACGCGCCCCTCGAGCTGCTTGATCTCCCTTTTTATGGCCTTGGCATCCTCCAGCCGCCGCGGCGTCTCGAGACTCCTGCCCAGGCGGTGGGCCGTGTGTTCCATCGCAACAACCTGGTCCACCGTGTCCTTGATGATCGCCACCAGGCGATCGTGCTGCATCGGGCTGAGCTCCAGCGCACGCACCTTCCAGGCAATCGGGATGCGGTATCGGGCCAGCAGCGAGAGATACTTCCTGTACTGCCGCGTGCCCTTGCGGCAGCGTGCCAGCTTGGCGCGCATCCGGTTGGCAGAGCGCTCATGCCTTCGGATGCTGTCGATGACCTCGAGCACCTCCTGCTTCTTCTCCTCCAGCCGCTCCTCGGTCAGCTCCTCGTCATTCAGCGTCACGACTTCACGGACACTCAGAAGGTCCTTCCTGAGCTTGTCCCCGATGCCCATGATTTCACGAACCACCAGCGGCGACCTCGAGAGCGCCTTGAGAACGATCTTCTGCCCGTGTTCGATCCGCTTGGCGATTTCCACCTCGCCCTCACGGCTCAGCAGCGGTACCGTCCCCATCTCCCGCAGATACATGCGGACGGGATCGTTCGTCTTGTCCAGCGTGAGAGTCGTCAGGTCGAAGTCACCATCCTCGCCTATGTCCTCCCCGCGCTTCTCGTCCTTCTTGGCGTCGTCCTGAAACTTCTGCTCGGAATCGATCACCTCGATCCCGGCAGAGCCAAACAATGAAAAAATGCTGTCCAACTCATCCGAGGAGCAGATTCCTTCGGGCAACAGGTCATTGACCTCGTCGTATAATAGGTAGCCGCGCTCCTTGCCCATGTGAATGAGTTCCCGGACCTCGTCGTATTTTTCTTCGATAGACAATTCCAGTGTCCCCTTTCCTGCTAGCGCTGGTTGAGGCTGACGAGCTCCCGGTCAACGACGACTCGCTGCTCGATCAGCTGATTGAGCAGCTCTTCGTCCTTCTCACGGGCCGCCTCCTCGATCTTTTCCAGGATCCGCTCCCTGTAGGAAGCCAACCTCATACCATGCAACGTCCGATAGAACGACTCGGCGCTTTCCAGCGAGAGATCTTCCGGTACTTCCTCCATCTGGAGCCGGGCAAGCAGCGCCTGCTCGGCCTCGCCGGCGAAGTGCCGGTGCAAACTCTCGAATGTCGCTACTTCGTTCCTGCGATATGAATTCAGTATGAATGCAAAAAGCTTCTCACCGACCAGGCCCTCAAAGTCCGCCATCGACACCGAAGGAAGGAACTGCACCTGGAGCGATCCGTTGTTCAGCAATACCTGCAACAACCTCTTTTCGGCAAACTTCATCGATTCCAGCAGGGAGAGCGAAGCCTCCGGGAGTCGCGGTTTCCGTTGCTGGGCGGCACGCCGTACCTCGGCAAGTAGTTGCTGATCCTCAACATGCAGCCGCCTGGCGAAGCGAAACACGTAATCGGACCTTTCGACGGCGTTCGGCAGTTTTGCCAGGTACGGCAAAACCGCATTCAGCACCTGCACCTTGCCGCGCGGGTTGTCCAGGCTGCCCTGCCCTTTAACCGCCGCCTCGAGCACAAAGTCCAGGTACGGAGCAGCCTCCTCGAGCCCGCCCCGGAACACATCCCTGCCCACCTCGCGCACATAACTGTCAGGATCATGGCCTTCGGGAAGCCTGAACACCCTGACCTTGAAATCCTCCTCGAGGAACAGGTCCAGCGACCTCTGCGTCGCATGGAGCCCGGCTGAATCCGCGTCGTAACAGACAACGACCTCCCGGGTGTAGCGGCCGAGAAGCCTGGCCTGCTCCTGCGTCAGGCTGGTCCCGAGCGAGGCGACGATATTCTGAATGCCGTGCTGAAAGGGAAGCAGAAAATCCAGGTACCCCTCGACCAGAACGGCGACATCGTGCTTCTTTATCTCGTCCCGGGAGTAGCTGAGGCCGAACAGGTTCCGGCTCTTGTTGTACAGCCTGGTCTCCGGCGAATTCAGATACTTCGGCTGCCGGTCGCCGAGCGCGCGGCCGCCGAATGCGATGACGCGCCCCCTGATGTCCGTGATGGGGAACATGATGCGACCGCGAAAGGCGTCGTAGTGCCGGGTACCGTCTTCGGACTTCTTCGCCAGACCGCAATCATCGAGTGCCTGGATGGCAAAACCCTGCTGCAGCAGGTAGCGGGTCAGCGCGTCGCCACCTGCGGGCGAGTAGCCCAGGCCGAAACGCTCGATGCTGGCATCCGTCACCCCCCTGCCCCTGAGGTAGGCGAGCGACTCCTGCCCTTCGGCCGATCCGATCAAGGCCCGGCTGTAGAAGCCGGCGGCACCGGCCATCGCATCCCGCAGGATGCCGGGGTCCACGCCTTCCCCAACCGGTTCCGAGGGCGCAGCCCTGGGCAGCACAACACCTCCGCGCTCCGCGATCAGCCGCACCGCCTCGGGGAAGGTCAGATGCTCGACGATCATGATGAACTTGAAGACGTCCCCGCCCAGGTGGCAGCCGAAGCACATGAAAATCTGCTTCTCCTCGTTGACGTTGAACGAAGGCGTGCGCTCGGTGTGGAAGGGACAGCGCGCGACGTGGTTGCGGCCCCGCTTCTTGAGGGCGACGTACTCCCCAATCAACGAAACGATGTTGACGGAATTGCGGACCTCATCCAGGAGGCTTTCGGAGTAGAGGGGCATAAGAGATGCCACGTACGGTGGACGGGAAAAAGATACCAAATCGCCGATCAATGACAAATGGCCTTTGACGGGCGGCGGTTCGGCCCCGCACCCGGCTCCGTCAACCGCCTGCCAGTTGTCAAGCTATTTGCTCACCCTCTTGCGGTTCATGAGGCTCGCCGTGTAACCGGCGCCGAAGCCATTATCGATGTTCACGACCACGACATTCGAAGCACAGCTGTTGAGCATGCCGAGGAGCGCCGTCAGGCCGCCGAAAGAGCTGCCGTACCCGACACTGGTCGGGACGGCTATGACCGGGACGCTGACCATGCCGCCCACCACGCTCGGCAGGGCGCCCTCCATCCCCGCTACGGCGACTATGACACGCGCCTGCACGAGCTCGCCCCGTACACTCAGGAGACGGTGGATGCCCGCCACCCCCACGTCGAAGGTGGTCCGCACCTCGTTTCCCATCAGCCGCGCAGTCAGAGCAGCTTCTTCCGCCACCGGGATGTCCGACGTGCCCGCACACACTACGTGGATGATCCCCTCGCCGTAGATCGTCCGGTCCTGCACGATGCTCACGGCGCGCGCAGCCTTGTCGTAGCGCGCCCTGGAGGTCACCTTGCGCAGTCGACGGTACACCTCGGGAGAGCAGCGGGTAACCAGTATGTTCGATTTCTGGGGAAGAAGTGTGCGAACGATGGCAGCGATATGCTCGGGCCTCTTCCCCGGCCCGAAAACGACCTCGGGGAACCCCTGGCGCAGCGTGCGATGGTGATCCACCCGCGCGAAACCGAGATCTTCGAACGGAAGATGCTCGAGGCGCCGGGCGCCTTCATTCGTCGTGATGGCGCCGCTCCTGACGTCTTCCAGGAGTTCCAGCAGGTGCTCGCGATTCATACTGTCGATATGCCCCTGAATATCGGCGAATCAATACCACAACCGGCATTCACTTCCTAACCCGACAGGAGCAGGAACAACCTGACCGCTGAAACGCAAAGTGCGCTGAGGAAATTCGCTTGCTTCTGCCTGCCGACATGGCGTCGCTGCGGCGAGGCCTCAGAAGCGGCGCCGGTCACCGCCGCCCGGTCGATGCTGGTCACGGGTGCGCCCGCGGTCTCTCTGTGGCGGCCTGCCGCGCCCGTCCCCTTCCCGCCGAGGGGGCCTGGGAGCCGGAGTCTGCGGCGGGAGCCCCGCCGCCTCGCGGATCACGGCTTTCCTGCTGAGCCTGATCTTGTTCGGCGGTTCGATGCTGATGACCTTTACCGGGATCTGATCCCCTACTTTCAGCTCGCTGTTGATGTCCTGCACCCGGTAGTCCGCCACTTCCGAGATATGCAGCAATCCCTCGGTTCCGGTGATGATCTCCACGAAGGCGCCGAAATCGACCAGCCGTGTCACGGTGCCCAGGTAGGTCTTGCCGACCTCCGCCTCCATGACCAGTTCCTCGATCATGCGGATCGCCTTCTTAGCCGACTCGGTGTCCGTGGACGCGATGTTTACCTTCCCGTCGTCGTCGATGTCGATCTTGACGCCGGTCTGCTCGATAATCCCGCGGATGACCTTTCCGCCGGTGCCGATCACACCGCCGATCTTGTCCTTCGGGATCTGGATTGTAATGATCCTCGGAGCAAAGGGGGATATTTCCGAACGCGGTGACGCCAGACCCTCTGCCATCCGCTGGAGAATGAACAATCGGCCCACTCTCGCCTGGGCAAGTGCCTCGGCCATAATCTCGCGCGTCACGCCGCCGATCTTGATGTCCATCTGCAGGCCGGTGATCCCTTTCTCGGTCCCCGCGACTTTGAAATCCATGTCGCCGTGGTGATCCTCCACGCCGGCGATGTCGGTCAGAATGGCGTAATTACTCCCTTCCATCACCAGACCCATGGCGACACCGCCCACGGGCGCCTTGATGGGCACACCGGCATCCATCAGCGAGAGAATCCCGCCGCAGATCGACGCCATCGAAGAAGATCCGTTGCTCTCGAGGATATCCGCCACAACACGCACCGTGTAAGGAAACTCCTCCTCGGGCGGCATCACCGGCAGGATGCTCCGCTCGGCGAGCGCGCCGTGTCCGATCTCCCTGCGGCCCGGCCCGCGAAGGAACTTGACCTCCCCTACGCTGAAGGGAGGAAAGTTGTAGTGCAGCATGAACCGCTTGGAGGACTCGCCTTCAAGGGTATCCATTCGCTGCTCGTCTTCGGCCGTGCCCAGCGTGGAGGTCACCAGGGCCTGGGTCTCGCCGCGCGTGAAAAGCGCGGACCCGTGAGTTCTGGGAAGCAACGAGACTTCGACCGTGATCGGCCGAACTTCGTCAAACCTCCGGCCGTCAGGTCGCGTCCGGTTCACCAGGATCTCCGTGCGGAAGATCTTTTCCAGCAGCTGCTGGTAGATCCTCGAGGCCTGTGCGCGCTTCTCGGTCTCGTCCTCGGGGCAGGACTCCACGATGCTCTTCGCAATCTCGTCCAGGCGGCCGTAGCTGGCGAGCTTGCCTTTGGCGTGCAGGGCTTCCGAGATCTGGTGCGCGTACTCCTGCTCGATACGCTGGTATTCCGCCGGATCGGTCTCAGGCTTTCTGGCCTCCCACTTCACCGGGGACACGAGCTGGAACAGTTCGTGCTGCATGGCGATAAGCTTCCGAATCACGCCGTGGCCGAACTCGAGAGCCTCGACCATGAGCGACTCGGGGATTTCGCTGGCGCCCGCCTCAACCATCACCAGGGCATCCTCGGTGCCGGCCATGGTCAGGTTGAGCCGGCTCTCCTTCAGCTTGCTGATGGGCGGGTTGATGACAAAGCCTTCCTCCATCAACCCGACGCGCACGGCGGCTACCGGCTTCGTGAAAGGTATCGGAGAGCAGAAGAGGGCCGCAGAGGCTCCCGTAATGCTCATGATGTCCGGGTCATTCTCTTTGTCGGCCGACAGCACGAGCGCGACAATCTGGGTCTCATGGTGATAGCCGTCGGGGAAAAGCGGGCGCAGAGGTCGATCAATAAGGCGGGACGTGAGGACTTCCTTTTCGGTCGGCCTCCCCTCCCTTTTGAAAAAACCGCCGGGAATCTTCCCTGCCGCGTACGTGTTCTCCCTGTAGTCGACCGTGAGCGGCAGGAAATCGGCGCCCTCGCGCTCGTCCTTGTCCGCACAGGCAGTTACGAGGACGACGGTGTCGCCGTAACAAACATAGGCCGCGCCGTCGGCTTGCCGGGCGATCCGCCCCATCTCAATCGAGAACTGAAGCCCACCAATTTCACTGGATACTCTGTAAGTCATTTGTTCCTCCTGGAACGATTCGAAGGCTGGAGGAATACCGGTACGGGATCCTGCACGGCAGGGGGCGTGATTATGAGTCGTGAGTTAAGGATTCCGCGGCAAACCGTGCGCCGCGGGGCAACCCTTAACTCATAACTCATAATTCGCAACCCGCCCGGATTCCAGGAGATCCTCCCAATCCAGCCA
>JAFNAH010000194.1 GCA_017860075.1 Acidobacteriota bacterium
GACGGTGGCGACCAACCAGGGAACAGGCAACCAGATCCGGCTGAATCTCGGGCCTCGTCAGACGCTCCGGATCGAGACGCTCGGCACTGCGAGCCTGAAAGCCGGATATGCCATCGTGCGGAATCTCGAGGCCACGACTGCCTTTCCCGACGACTACGATGTAGGGGTAACCGTGTATTTCGAAATTGCCAGGGGTGGTGCTGTTATCGACACGATCAGCGTCCCGGTAGGACAGCCGACAGCCTACTGGACATTCCCCGTTCAGACCGCGATTTCGCAGGAACTCGTAACCGGATTCGCCATCGTGAACCCGGATGAGAAGACGTCCCGCTCCATCAAGTTGGACCTCTGGCAGGCCGGTGCGACACCGTCATCGGCTGCCACTTTCTATGACACATACACGCTGAACCTGAACTCGAAAGAGCAGAAGGCAGTCTATCTCAACCAGCTTTTCCCGAATCTTTCCAGCTTCCGCGGCAGCCTGGAGGCAGAATCGCTGAATCAGCAATCAGTCGCCGTCATCGCCCTCCTGCAGAGCCCGACTCCGACCGGCCTGCAGTATGCGACCATGGTGCCGACGTATTTTGACTCTCTCGTACGGAACTCAACGATAGTCTTCGCTCAAGGTTTCGCGCTGGATGCGGATATCCCCGTTTCGGATTATCTGGACGAAGACTCGCGGCCCTGGGATATTGAATACAGTGAGGTCATTACAGGTTCGGCGTCTCGCGAATTGACGACGCTGAACGGCGCGAAACTGGCAAGCATCGGCTCCATTGACTATGAATCGTTTGACAACTTGACTCTGAAATACGTACAGGGTCTCCCATACAACCTCGACAGAATCGACATGAGCGACGGGTCGTCCAATCTGCAGGTCGATTTCGCATTTGCAGTCAAGACCAATCTGGGGAGGTATGCCAAGGTCAGGGTTTCCAGGGTGATTTCTGAAGACACTGGAAAATCCCTCGGTCTAGAGGTGTACGTTTATCGATAGGCGGCTTCACAGCTGGAACTGCGCGCATCCAGCCCGTGCCGGGTCAGGATCGGATCTGCCTCGAGATTGCCGGGGTGAGGAGCCAGAGCAGCGTCCCGGCAGGCGTGGGATCCAGGCGGCCGACTTCCAGCGCGCAGACTCCGCCCTTCTTGAGCTCGAGATAATGTTCAGCAGATCCCCAGGCTATCTCGCCCGCTATCTCGCCGAGCGCCGGTTGATGGCCGACGATCATGACGGCGGAGAGTTTCCGGTCAGTTCGAAACTCCCTGTATAACGCAGACCGGTTTCCGGAAGGAGAGAGCGCGTCGGTAAGCTTCAGCGGGATGCCGCCTCCCATCTCCTCGACGACAATTTCCGCCGTCCGCCTCGCCCTCGGCAGCGGGCTGCTCAGGATCAACTCGGGCTTCACATCAACCGCGGCTAGGCCGCGGGCAATCTCCCGCATCTTTTTTGTTCCCTTGTCGGTGAGCGGTCGTTCGTCCTCGGGGACACCGGGCGTGCCGCTTGGGACTGCGTCGGAATGCCGGACGATATAGAGAATCATTGCGGCTTCTCCACTTCTCTCTCCGCTGCGGCGGGCCGGGAGACCCTTCCGGCCGCACGGTCGAGCGCGTCGTGAATTCCCGCCTGGATTGCGGTCAAGGTGGGAAGTATCTCCTTCCGTTTTGAAGACTTGTGGTCCTCCACGTGGGCCAGGAGGCGCCCGATCTGAAAGGCAAGATGCGTCGTTTCCTTGCTGGTAAGGCGCCTTATTTGCGCCCGGAGCCGGTCACGGAGCACGGCCCAGTCATGGTACTCGCCGGCGCTATCCTGCAGAGCCCTCGCCATGGCCACCTCATCAGCGAGCCCGCCGGGCCAGGCAGGATCGAATATCTCCATCGCGTATCGAAGCTTCTTGGCGGCTATGCGCAGGGCGTGCAGCCGCTCATCGGAAGCGCGCGGGAAATCATACCTTGACCGGAATGAGAGTACCGGTTTCGCCAGATCCCTGACAACGTCGACCGCACGGGAGACAGGGCGGTCGGCGGGCGGGAAAAGAGATGCCTGGCGTGCGCGGCGAACCTTCGACGCCGCCTTGATCCGGGTATCCTGACCGGCCACCTCAGCGCTTTCGAGGAGCTCATCCTGGAGACGAACGGGCCCAAGCCCCTCAACCAGGGAGCGGAACTCGGCGCGCATCCGCCGGACATCCATTGCCCTGAGCTGGCGCACCATCTTCTCTTGGAGTCTGGCGACGTTCTTCCTGCAGCGCTCTTCGAGGTACTCACGGCAGAGGTTTTCGGCGAGGTCGCCTCCGTTTGTCAGGTCTTTCAGGAGCGTGAGGGTAACTTCCTCCTCGCGGGCCTTTCCAAGCGTCCGTGTGATCGCTTTTGCGGAATCGAAGGCGGCCTGCCAGGCCGCGGCCGGAAACAGGTCCTGGAACGCCTCCAGAGCGGCCCTCATCCGCCGGGATGCGACGCGTGTGTCGTGGATCGATTCCTCCCGTATCCCCCGCTTCAGGGTGGAGATTTCCCTGAGTAGCTGCTCGCTGCGCCTCAGAATGACCTGGGCTGCGAAATCGCGATCCATATCCTCAAGCGGGAAGTCCATAAGGGCGCTCAGCCTAACAAACCAATTGTGGTTTTGTAGCATCATACGGGGTTATTATCAAGCAGTGCGAGCCGCTCTCCCCGGCCGGGACCGACGGCAGATTGCCAGGCGGAAGCACGGGCTTTGGCTGGAAATCACATGAGAATCGCGGCGATCGACCTCGGGTCGAACTCATTTCACCTCCTGATAGCGCAGATCGCGAGCCCGTCATCCTTCGAGCCGGTGCTTCGGGAAAAGATGATGATCCAGCTGGGGAAAACCGCCCTGATCACGGGTCGGCTCGATCCCCGCGATATTGCGCGTGGTCTGCGTTGCCTGGACGAGTTCCGCCGCCTTGTACTCACCCGGCGGGTGGAGCGCACTATCGTCGTCGCGACAAGCGCGATCCGGGAGGCCGAGAACGGAGCGGAATTCCTGCACCGTGTGCGAAAGGAATGCGGCTTTCACGCGCGTGCCATTTCCGGCCGGGAGGAGGCGCGGCTGATCCATCTTGCCGTGACACGAACTGTGGACCTGGGGACCGACAGGGTGCTCCTGGCGGACATAGGCGGGGGAAGTGTCGAGCTGAGTGTCGCGGACAGCGAAAAGATCTATTTCTCCACCAGCCTGAAGCTCGGCTTTCTCCGCCTCCAGGGAAGATTCGTCACAAGAGACCCGATGGCGAAGCGTGAGATGCGAACGCTGTCCGCTTTCCTGCATGATTCCCTCGCGGGGCCCCTGGGGAGCGTGCGCAGGCGCGGCCCGGTGCGGTTGATTGCGACGGGCGGTTCGATGGATTCGCTTCTGCGCCTGGCCCGTCAGCGCAACGGGTCGCGGCCGCGCACACCGGCCTCCCCCGACCGGGTCAGCCGCAAAGAGGTCCGCGCGATCATTTCCGATCTCAATGCCTTGCCTTCCGCAGTTCGGGCGGAGAGGTTCGACCTGGACCTCTCGCGGGCAGAATCCCTGCCGGTTGCCCTGATGACCCTCGATGCAATCCTGGAAGGATCAGGTATCGCCGGCGCCGAGATTTGCCCGGCCGCCTTGAGGGAAGGAGTGATTCTCGACTTCCTGAGAACCACGCAGGCACCCGAGCCTGCACCGATCGATGGGGGCGACCTGCGCACTCAGGCGATTCTGGATCTGGCGCGGCGGTGCGACTACCCCGCCCAGCACTCGCACCGCGTGGCTCTCCTGGCGGGACAGATCTTCGAGCAGACCGCGAATCTGCACGGCCTGGGGGAATACGAGTCGAGACTGTTGCAGTACGGATCCCTGCTGCACGACATCGGATACCACATCTCTTACATCAAACACCACAAACACGCACGTTACCTGGTCATGAACTGCGACCTGCGGGGTTTCACGCAATCCGAGAGGAGCCTGCTGGCGAGCGTTGTGCGCTATCACAGGCGAGCCGCACCCAAGGCTTCCCATGCTTCCCTCGCCGCCCTGCCGCCACGAGACAGGGAGGTTGTCAGTTCGCTGTCTGCGATCCTGAGGATCGCAGACGCCCTGGATGCGAGTCATTTCTCGGTAGTTGACGAAGTTTCCATCCGGCAAGTGCGCGGGAAAACGGTATTTCAGATCATGACCAACAGCATGCACCGGAAGGTTCCGCTCGATCTCGATGGCGTGAGGAAGCGCGCGCGCTATTTCGGGAAACTGTTCGGGGTCGATACGGCGTTCCGGATCAGAAGACCTCCGAGAATCGAAAGGACAGAGGCCGGGGTGCGCGCAGTATGAGCTGTCCGCCGCGGCCGGGGGAAGAGCATGGCTCAGACTCAGAGTAATCTGGTTGCCGCGATTGACATCGGCGCGAGCGCCATAAGGATGGACATCGCCGAGGTGCGCCCGGACGGCACGCTGCACGTCCTCGACTCCCTCAAGCGGGGTGTTCAGCTCGGAAGAGACACCTTCACCGAGGGACACATCGCCGAGGAATCGATTCGCGCCGCCTGCGAGGCGCTGAGACATTTCAAACAGGTCCTGGATACCTACGGGGTCGTCCGCTACCGCGCCGTCGCGACGAGCGCAGTCAGGGAGTCAGACAACAGCGACACCTTGGCAGGAGGAAAACCGCCTGACCTACACGGCCGTTGCGGAATGGCTGAAGGGCAGACCCGAGTTCAGCACCGGGAAGAGCCTGGTGGTGGAGGTGGGCGGGGGGAGCGCGGACGTGAACCTCCTGACCGGCACCGAGCTGATGCAGTCAGGGACCTTTGCTCTCGGCTCCATCCGGATCCAGGAGAGCGTCGGCTCCCGAGGGGGTACGCGGGACCAGCAGGCGCGTCTGCTGAAACGGCAGATTACCAGCGTAATGGCCAACGTGAAGCGGGCAATCGATTTGAAGGAGGCAGCCAATTTCATCGCCATCGGTGGAGACGTCCGTTTCGCAGCACGCGTGCTCAAGGGGCCGGAGGTCAAGGGGGATGCTTCCCTGATTCCACGGGAGACGTTCATCGATTTTGCCGACTCGATTGCCAAGCAGACGATCGACGGCCTGGTCAAGAAGTACTCCATCTCTTACATGGATGCCGAAACGCTGATCCCTGCGCTCCTGACCTATATGCAGCTCCTCAAGGAGACCCAGGCCAAGGGCATCGTTGTGAGCGATGCGAGCATAAGGGCGGGTATCCTGCAGGACCTGCTGCCGGCGGACCAGGTCAAGCGCATCAAGCAGTTGACCAGCCAGATTCTGTCGGCAGCGCGCACACTCGGCCGGCGGTACCAGTTCGACGAGGGCCATGCCGAGCGTGTCCGTGAGTTGGGCGAACTCCTGTTCGACGAACTCCGCGCCGAGCATCGGCTGACGGAAAACCAGCGGCTCTACCTGCAGGTCGCCGCGATTCTGCACGACATCGGCCTATTCGTGAATTCCCGGGGGCACCACAAACACTCCCACTACCTGATCGCCAACTCCGGTCTTTTCGGCCTTCGGCAGCGCGAGCTCGAGATCATCGCCAACATCGCGCGCTATCACAGGCGGGCGCTGCCCCAGAGGACCCACACGTCCTATGTCTCCCTGGACAGGGAGGAGCGCATGCTCGTTTCGAAGCTGGCGGCGATTCTCCGCGTTGCGAACGCGCTGGACAAGGAGCACCTTCCCAAGGTGACCGACCTGAAAGTCACGCGGGAGGGCGACCAGCTCATCCTGCAGGCTCAGAATGTCTCGGATCTGAGCATGGAGAGGATGGCGCTTGCCGGCAGGAGTGAGCTCTTCAGCGAAGTTTTCGGGAAGAAGATCGTGCTCAGGGAGGAGGCGAGGACCTGATGAGTCAGCGGCGCCAGAGCCTTTTTTTCAACCGGGAGTTGAGCTGGCTCGAGTTCAATGCCCGGGTTCTCGAGGAAGCTCAGGATGCGGGCAATCCCATCCTGGAACGCCTCCGCTTCTACTGTATCTTCAATTCGAACCTGGATGAATTCTTCATGGTCCGCGTGGCGTCGGTTTTTCGCCAGATCCGGGAAGCGGATCCCAAGCCGGATCCTTCGGGCATGACGCCCGACCAACTGCTCGAGAAGATACTCGCGAAGGTGCGGACACTAGTCGATGCCTCCGGCCGGCTCTACGAGGAGAAGCTTTTGCCGGCCCTCGCCAAGCAGAAGATCCAGATCCTGGCCCCCGCGCAGCTGGGTGAAAACCAGTGCCGCTACGTGGACGAGTACTCTGAGCGCGAGATACAGCCGATTCTCACTCCGCTGGCGATCGACCAATCGCACACCATACCTCGCCTTACGGCCCTGGCCACATATCTCGCGGTGCTGCTGGAGCCTCAGAAGGAGGGCGAAACCGGTCGCCGACTCGCGGTTGTCCAGGTCCCGTCGCTCCTCCCCGGCCTGATCCGGCTTCCGGAAGCTTCGGGGGTTGAGGTGTGCTGGCTGGCTGATGTCGTCCGCTCCCGGCTTGATGCGCTGTTTGCCGGTTACCGCGTGCTCGAGGTTTCGGCCTTCCGCGTCACGCGCGATTCCGAGCTCGAGCTCGATGACGAAGGACAGGAAAGCTACGTACGGATGCTCGAGACTGAGCTCAAGAAGCGTCAGAAGGCGAACCCGATCCGGGTGGAGTGCGAAGCCACGATTTCGGAGGAACTCAGGAAGAGCCTGGTCGAGGGCCTCGGCGTGTCGCAGACGGCGCTGATATCGGTGCGCGGCCCGCTCGATCCCAAGCCCCTCCTCACGCTGGTCGAAATGCCCGGCTTTGACAAGCTGCGTTACACGCCGCAGCCGCCGCTGATGCCTGCCGTCTTCGATCAGGAGCGCGGCATTTTCGACATCATCCGGGAACAGGATATCCTGCTTCACCATCCCTACGAAAGTTTCGACCCGGTCGTGGAGTTCCTGGAAACGGCGGCTGATGACCCGGATGTGCTCGCCATAAAGCAGACACTGTACCGGGCAAGCGGCAAGTCTTCCTCCGTGCTCGGCGCGCTGACGCGTGCCGCCGGGAAGGGCAAGCAGGTGACCGTCCTGGTCGAATTGATGGCCCGCTTTGATGAAGAGCGGAACATAAACTGGGCTCGCGACCTGGAAGACGCCGGCGCGCACGTCCTTTACGGCGTTTCGGG
>JAFNAH010000195.1 GCA_017860075.1 Acidobacteriota bacterium
TTCATAAGGCTTGCCCAGAGCGGTTTCTACAACAACCTCACCTTCATGCGTGTCGTCCCGTTCTTCGTCATCCAGGGCGGGGATCCCCGCAACGATCAGGAGGGCGGCCCTGGCTATACCCTGCGCTGTGAAGTCAACATGCGGCCGTTCGAAAGGGGGAGCGTAGGCATGGCCCTCGCAGGCAAAGATACGGGTGGCAGCCAGTTTTTCATCACCCTCTCTCCCCAGCCGCATCTTGACGGCGGCTACACCTGTTTCGGCCGCGTCATCAGCGGTATGCAGGCCGCCGACCGCATCATTCCCGGTGATGTCATAAGGCGTGTGCGCATCAGGCATGACGTGACCATGCTCGATTACAGGAACTACTAGTAGTATCCAAATCCACCGGAAGTAGAATAGAATCGCGCCTGGGAAGGTAAATGTAAGGAATCCCGCAGACTCGACGGGAGGGACTTATATGTCCATCGGCTTCATCTATTTCCTCAGTTTCGCGGTGGGTCTGGGGTATGCCGTTTTCGTGGGAGTAGCCGGGCACCTTTTCGGCGGCGACGCGGGCGACGCCCACATGGACATCGGAACTGACCTGCCCATGAGCCCGTTGAGCCCGACGGTCATCGCGACGTTCCTTACGGGTTTCGGAGGGGGCGGGATGCTCGCCAACTCCTACTTCCAGATGTCGGTCGGGAAAGGAGTTCTGGTCGCGATCATGTGCGGCGTCCTGCTCAGCGGGGGCACGTACACTGTGCTGTTTTTCCTGTTCCGGGAGACCCAGGCGGGCGCCGAGTTCTCTCTCGAAGACATGGTGGGCCGCACGGTTCAGGTCATCACAACCATACCGGAGGGCGGTACCGGCGAAATCGCGGTCGAGGCTAAGGGATCGCGCATCAACGGCCCGGCAAAGTCCGTTGACGGCAGGGCCATCCCTCGCAACGCCGCCGTGACGGTTGTCAGGGTTGTGGGAAACCTCTACTACGTGCAGGAGATCAGTCACATCGCGGATAGGATGCCGGCTCAGAGTCATTAGCGTTCCCGGTCCGCCGGCAGTCGGCGGGCCGTTGAAGTGCAAACGGATCTGGAGGGATCTATGGCTGAAACCAACCTCGCGCTCGTCATAGTCGGCCTGGCACTCGCCTTCATCCTGGCGGTATACGCGGTCGCCCGCCGGTATAAGAAGGTCGGGCCCAACATGGTAATGGTCATCTCCGGGCGGAAGTACCGGATTAAGACACCGGATGGCCGCGTGGACGAAGTGGGTTTCCGGATTCGCCGGGGCGGTGGGGCGTTCATACTGCCGCTGATCGAGAAGGTGGACCTTCTCAGCCTCGAAATCATTACGTTGGACATCACCACTCCTGAGGTGTACACGAAGCCCGGTGTGCCGATAATCGTCGACGCTGTGGCGCAGGTGAAAGTCGGCGGCGACGAGAGGTCGATCCGCACCTCAGCAGAGCAATTCCTGGGGAAATCGGCGGACCAGATCAAGGAGATCGCGCTTCAGACGGTAGAGGGCCACCTGCGTGCGATCGTCGGCACCATGACCGTCGAGGACATCTACAAGAACCGCGACCAGTTCGCCTCGTCGGTGCAGGAAGTGGCAGTCTCGGACCTGGCGAACATGGGCCTGCAGATCGTTTCTTTCACGCTCAGGGACATCCGCGACAGCCACGGATACCTGGAAGCGCTGGGGAGACCACGCACCGCGGAGGTGAAGCGCGATGCCGTTATCGCGCAGGCTGAAGCGGACCGGGACGCCACGGTCAAGTCCGCTCAGGCCCGGCAGGCAGGCGAGATCGCCAAGTTCTCCGCGGAAACCCAGATCGCCGAGGCGCAAAAGAACTACATGTTGCAGAAAGCAGGTTTCGACAGGTCAACTAACGAAGCCAAGGCACAGGCCGACCTTGCCTACGATCTTCAACGCTACAAAACCAACCAGGCACTGAAGCGCGAGGAGGTCCAGGTCTCGGTGGTGGAAAAGGAACAGCAGATCGTGGTGCAGGAACGCGAAATCCTCCGCCGGGAGAAGGAACTCGAAGCGACCATCAAACGGCAGGCTGACGCAGAGCGGTACCGGGTCCAGACGGAGGCCGAGGCTACGCGATTTCGCCTGGAGGCCGAGGCGCACGGCCAGGCCGAAGCTCAGCGAGCCAAAGGCCTCGCCCAGGCAGACGTGGTTAAAGCGACCGGATCCGCCGAGGCGGATGTCATCGCCATGAAAGGATCGTCCGAAGCCGAGGCAATGTCCAAGAAGGCCGCTTCCTGGAAAGAGTATAACCAGGCGGCAGTCATTCAGCTGGTCCTGCAGGCGCTGCCGGAAATCGCAAGAGCGGTTTCAGAACCGTTGTCCAAGACCGATTCCATCACCGTCGTTCACACCGACGGACCGGGAGCGGGAGCGGGCAGGGTGACGCAGGACGTGACGAATATCATGGCCCAGCTTCCGCCCGTCGTGGAAAGCCTTTCGGGCATCGACCTCCGCAAGCTGGTCGACCTGGTACCGCAGCTCAAAGCGGACAAAGGACCAAAGCAGATGCCGCAGAGCTAGAACGAACCGGGTATGCCAATCCAATCATCGCGCACCGGGCTGCAGCGTCCTCGGAGGGTTGCCAAGGCTCTGCGGCTCGGCGGTAAAAAAACAGCATGAGCCGTCGAGACGCTAACGCGGCCCTCGCCATCCTGACGGCGATCAATTTCCTCAACTACATCGACCGCTACGTCCCGGCGGCCGTCTTCGAGCCAATCAAGCGAGACCTGCATTTCACCGACGCGCAGCTTGGATGGACACTTTCAGCGTTCATGCTCACCTATTCGGTGACAGCCCCTCTGTTCGGCCGGCTCGGCGACCTGATGACGCGCAAGTATCTGATCTCGGCCGGCGTCGCGCTCTGGAGCTTCGCTACTGCCGGCGCCGGGTTGGCCCGCTCCTTCTGGCAAATGTTCCTCCCGCGCTCTCTCGTAGGAATCGGCGAGGCGAGCTACGCCACGCTGGCACCGACCATCATCACGGACTTCTACGAGAGGGAGCGCCGCGGGCGGGCGCTGGCGGTCTTCTATGCAGCGATACCGGTGGGAAGTGCATTAGGATTCGTCCTTGGCGGCAAGCTCGCGGAGAGCTTCGGCTGGCGGTCTGCATTCTTTATGGTCGGCCTGCCGGGGCTGATGTTTGCGCTGCTGGCTCTGGCCATCCGGGAGCCGAAGCGCGGCGGCTCGGATGCCGCGTCTCTGAAGACCGAACTGCACACGCCGACGCTGGCTGGAACTTACCGCATGCTCTGGCATAATCGGACCTATGTCCTGGTCACGGCCGGCTTCGTTGCCTACACTTTCGCCCTGGGAGGACTGGTAGGGTGGATGCCTGCATTCCTCGAGCGCTATGACGGCATGACAACCGCGCGGGCCAACGAGATATTCGGCGCGATTGCCGTGGTCTCCGGATTCCTGGGAACCTTCACCGGCGGGTTCCTGGGGGACTACCTGTTGCGCTACACCAGGCACTCCTACCTCTGGGTTTCAGGTCTCTGCATGTTCGTCGGTGCCCCGGTCAGCGTTGTCGCGTTGACCTCCAGAGAGCCTGTCGTATTCCTGCCGGCCATCTTCCTGGCCGAGTTCTTCCTTTTTCTCAACACTGGCCCCTTGAACGCCGTGGTACTCGGGTGCGTGCCCGCGCAGATCCGGGCCACTGCGATGGCGGTGAACATCTTTTTCATTCACGCGCTGGGGGATGCGATTTCGCCTCCGGTCATCGGCATGCTCTCGGACCGGTTCGGTCTCTTCCGCGCCACGCTTCTCGCCCCGGTGATGATGCTTGTCAGCGGTGGCATACTCTTGTGGGCAATCCGCTATCAGTCTCAGGCAAGCGCAAGATCGAACTGAGCAGAGGCCTGCAGTCAGGCGCTCTGCCGGTGAAGGTGACAGCATGTTCTCGGTTGAAAAGATCCGGAAGATCCACTTCATCGGAATCTGCGGCACAGCCATGGCTTCACTGGCCGCAATGCTCAAGGACCGCGGGTATGAAGTGTCGGGTTCCGACGAGGGCGTCTACCCTCCCATGAGCGATTTTCTCGCCAGGAAGGAAATTCGCGTGATCGAGGGATACAACCTGCGGAACCTGAATCCCGAGCCTGACCTTGCTGTGGTGGGCAATGCCCTCTCGCGCGGCAACCCGGAAATTGAATACCTCCTCAATTTCCGGATCCCGTATGCATCACTGCCCGAGGCGGTAAAGACTTTCTTCCTCAGGGACAGGATCCCGGTCGTGGTCACGGGCACCCACGGGAAGAGTACCACGACGGCGATGATCGCCTGGGGGCTTCACTGCGCCGGTCACCGTCCGGATTTCCTGGTGGGCGGCGTGGCCGAGAACTTCGATTCGAGCTACGGCCTTGGCGGCGGCCGGCACTTCGTGATCGAGGGCGACGAGTACGACTCGGCGTTTTTCGACAAGGGGCCCAAGTTCATGCACTACCTGCCGCAGGTGGCCGTGCTCGGCAACGTGGAATACGACCATGCGGACATCTATCCGACCCTGGACTCGCTGCGGCTTCAGTTCGCCAGGTTCGTGAACCTGATACCCGAAAGGGGCTTCCTCGCGGTCGGCAGCGAGAGCCCGGTGGCAGCTGAGCTGACCAG
>JAFNAH010000196.1 GCA_017860075.1 Acidobacteriota bacterium
ACCGATGGCCCGATCGAACCCAGGACGATCCTGGAACTGCTCGGCAGGAAGAAAAGGGGATGAGCCATGATAAGTAACTTTGCCTACGTAAGAGCCCGGTCCGTGGCCGAAGCGGTCAAGGCGTTGGGCACCAAGGGTGCCAGGCTTCACGCGGGTGGGACGGATCTCATGGGCTGCATGCGCGACGGTATTTTCGAGGCGCAGAAAGTCGTCAGCATCAGCGGCCTCAAGGAATTGAAAGGCGTCTCCGCCAGGCCGGACGGCGGGGTGAAAATCGGAGCTCTCACCACAATCGCGGACATCGCCGCCGACGCCTCTCTTGCCGGGAAGTACGCCGTGCTGACACAGGCAGCCGCGGAGGTTGCCAGTCCTCAGCTGCGGGAACAGGGCACGATCGGCGGAAACCTCTGCCAGCGGCCGCGCTGCTGGTATTTCCGCGGCGACTTCCACTGTGCAAGGAAGGGCGGGGACATGTGCTACGCGGCCGAGGGCGAGAATCAGTACCACGCTATCCTCGGAGGGGAGAGGTGTTTCTACGTGCACCCTTCGGATACCGCGGTCGCGCTGGTGGCGCTCCAGGCGGGACTCACGGTCGCAGGGCCCTCGGGGACAAAGACCGTCAAGGTTGAGAACTTCTTCGTAGGTCCGGACAAGGATATCCTGAGAGAGAACATCCTCGCGCCGGACGAGATCATCACGGCGATCGTTCTGCCCCCCATCGCGGGCAGTGTGCGCAGTTCCTACCGCAAGATCCGGGCGCGCCGCGCCTGGGATTTCGCGCTCGCCAGCGTCGGCATCGTACTCCAGTACGAACAGGAGACTGTCAGCAAGGCCCGCATCGTTCTCGGCGGCGTTGCGCCATATCCCTGGCGCGCTGCGGCGGCCGAGAAGCTCCTGGTCGGAAAGAAACCCGATAGTGCCGTCGCTGCCGCTGCAGCACAGGCCGCGACCGAGGGGGCCGACCCACTGCGAGACAACGGCTACAAGGTGGAGATGGTCAAAGGAGCCGTGGAAGAATCGATTCTGGCCTTGGCCTAGAAGACTCCCACACCCGTCCATCCGGGTGTGGCGCCACCGACGGGGTTGCGGGGGGAAACGCTTGTCCGTGCCAACAGGCCGATGCGCTGGAATCACGCCATGAATGTCACCAGAAGAGCTGCATTGATGGCGTCTGCTTTCCTTGCTGTTTCCGCTCTTGCAGCGGCACGAGGTGTGTTGTGGCCGCAGCAGGAGGCCTCCCCTACCCGCTTCCAACCGCAAATTGATGCCTTTCTGGAGGAGGACAGGGTCGATCCGCCGCCCAGGCACGCCATTCTTTTCATCGGGAGCAGCATCTTCCGCGAGTGGGAGAACCTTAAGGCGCAGATGGCTCCGCTTCCGGTCTTCAACCGCGCTTTTGGCGGTTCCCGCACGGCGGACATCCTGTTTTACATGGATGAGATCGTGCTCCCGTACGAGCCGAAGATCATCGTCTACTACTGCGGCAGCAACGACATCAATGCGGGGGAGAAGGCTGATGCAATCTCCGGGCGGTTCCGCGAGTTCGTAGCGCGCGTGCACGCGAAGCTGCCGGCCGCTCGAATCTTCTTTGTCTCCATCAACCGTGCGCCCCAGAAGCGGGATCGCTGGGATATCGTGGATGAGGCGAACCGTCAGGTGCGCGTGCATTGCCAGGCAGACCGGCAGCTGGGATTCATCGACGTCAATCCGGCCCTGTTTGACCAAGAGGGAAATCCCCGCCTGGAGCTGTACCAGGAGGACAAGCTCCACTTCAAGCCGCAGGCTTACGCCGAGTTCGCTGCCATCATCAAGCCAGTTATCGCCAATGCCTGGGATCTTCTGAAATTCTCCAAGAGATTGTGAAAGCTTGTGGCGCCCGGGCGATCCAGTTTGCAGAACTGGGAACCCTGCTGACTGTTCCCGACGTCGCGAATGTGGGTGCCGAAAAGCTGCGCGGCACGTTGGAACCCTGAACCCATGGCGAACAAGCAACGAATCAGGGAACACAACCGAGCGCGACAAGACTGCCCTTGCGCATGATATCTCTCCGTAATCCGGCTGACCTTCCGCCGGTGGTTTCCACGCCTTGGACTCACTTCAGCGGGTCGGTGGTCCGCATGGCCGCTCCTCCGACTGCGCCCAAGATCATGGTGAATCCCGTTCATAACTCCTTCAGGTCTTCGCGGACAGTTGCCGCGTCTTCACATTCACGTGGAGGCTTTCCAGACGTCGGGGATCCAAGGCGTCGAGTACCTCCGCATGAAGATCCGCTTCGTCTCGTTTCGTGCCCTTGCAGCCTGATACAGATCCGCCATACTCACGCATTTTCCTCGAAAATGCGTGGTAGACTGCGAGAGGTTCCGCGCATGCACTTGTCCAGGACAGAGCCGTGTCCCATGGGCGGGCGCTTCGAGGACACCTTGATGCCTGGAGGGAAGACATGAACCGCATCAATCGCAGGCGATGGCTCGAGAGCGTGGGGTCGGCACTGATCGCTGGAAAGTGTGCCCCCGCCGGTGCCGATGTGGATTCGGGTCCTCTGAAGGCCAGGCCGGAACGGCCCCAGCCCGCCTCACAGATCCAGGTTGTGGCGAGCCGAGAGGAAGCGACAGTCATCAGGACTCCCGCTGCCGAATTCCAACTCCTGCAATCCGGTTACATCAGGGCGTTTCTGGTCAGGAGCGGCGAGCGGACCTCCCTCGACGATACGGATGCGGTGCTTTCTGCCG
This sequence comes from Acidobacteriota bacterium, assembly GCA_017860075.1. GTDB lineage: Bacteria > Acidobacteriota > UBA6911 > UBA6911 > UBA6911 > JACADW01. The sequence goes on from JAFNAH010000196.1 coordinate 2,730, forward strand.
CGGAACCAGAGGCAATCATCGGCGGAAAAGCCATCCGGAGCTCTGATTTGGTGGCAGATCGCGTGAAAGTCGGAGAGGCCCGCGGCAGGCCCGGAACACGGGGCAAACGAGTCGAGATGACTGCGCACACCACGCTTGCACCGCACGTCGAGAGGACTCTGATACTCGAGGCGTACGACGATTTTCCATCCGCGCTCGTGGTCGTATCCCGTTACAGGAATTTGGGCATTGAAGAGCTGAGGTTTGAGAGGGTTGTCTCGGCGCAACGTCGCCTGAACGCGTCGCTCGCCGACGCCAAGGTCGCGCCATGCAGCCTCTACTCGTTCCACGGGTCGAGCGGGGAGTGGGGCAAAGAAGATGTCGTGGAGATCTCCCGCGATTTCATCCGCGAGAACGCTATGGGTTCGCCCACCGCGCGCGGCCAGGGCGGTGGTGTTCCGGTTGTAGCATTCTGGACGGCGCATGTCGGCGAAGCCATCGGCCATCTCGAAACGCTCCCATTTGAATGCTCATTCCCCGTACGAACCGGCGCGGACGGTCTCGTTCAGGCCTCGATGCAGATGAGTCCTGCAGTCGTGCTGAAGCCGGGTGAAACGTTCTCGACGCCGCGGGTCTTCATTGCGATCTTCGCCGGGGATTTCTACGAGCCCCTGAATCTCTATTCGCGCATGCTCCAGAGGGAAGGATGGTTGCTTCCGACGCCTTCACCCGAAGCGTACCAGGCAAGCTGGTGCGGCTGGGGCTACGAATTCGACGTTACGCCGGCGGACATGCTCGGGACCAGGCCCAAGCTCAGGGAATTCGGGATTCGCTGGGCCACGCTCGATGATCGCTGGTTCGAGTGCTATGGGGACTGGGAGCCGCGAGCTGACACTTTCCCAGGCGACTCCATCCGGAAGATGGTGGATGAGTTCCATCGCGATGGAATCAATGTGCAGATCTGGTGGCGGGCGCTCGCGGCCGAAGACGGCCAGGGCCGCTACGGCCGGTTTCAACACAAGCTCTCGAAGGTCGTTGCGGAACACCCCGACTGGCTCATCCTGAACAAGGAAGGAGCTCACGCCCGGCTGTCGCGCAACCTTGCCGTGCTTTGCCCGGCTTTGCCGGAGGTGCAGGAATACCACCGCGCAACTGCCCGCAGATTCATCAGCGATTGGGGCTTTGACGGGCACAAGCTGGACAACGCCTTCACGGTGCCGCCATGCTACAACCCCAGGCACAAGCACAAATCGCCGGGGGACTCCATCGCATCGGTGGGAGAGGTCTACAAAGCAATTTTCGAGATCACGAGGAAGATGAAACCGCAGAGCGTAACGCAGATCTGTTCCTGCGGCACGCCTCCCAATTACGCCTGGCTGCCGTACCTCGATCAGTCTGTCACCGCCGACCCCGTGGGTTCAAGGCAGGTCCGGTTGCGCATCAAGATGCTGAAGGCGCTGCTGGGGCCGGAGGCTGCGGTGTATGGAGATCACGTGGAACTGACTGAAATCCGATTCCAGGGGGACGAAGAACTGGACCTCGGCCTGGATTTCGCTTCCACGATCGGTGCCGGGGGTGTGGTTGGAACCAAGTTTGTCTGGCCGGATCGGGGGAAGTTCAAGGAGGCGGTCCTCACACCCGCGAAGGAAGTCCATTGGAAGAAATGGATCGACATCTACAGCTCGCGGATGCTCTCCCGCGGAGTATTCCTTGACTTGTACACGTATGGCTATGACGTTCCTGAGGCATACGCCATCGCAAAGGACGGAAAGATGTATTACGCCTTCTTCACACCTGACGGCAGCGAGCGCTGGACCGGGACGATCGAGCTGCGCGGGCTGGGGGCCGGCCGACACCAGGTCACCGATTACGTAGACAAGAAGGATTACGGAATCGTTCAGG
>JAFNAH010000197.1 GCA_017860075.1 Acidobacteriota bacterium
CTCGCCAGGAATCGGCCGCCTTTATGGGAACGCCCCTTTTTCTGATGGAGATGAGGCTGACCGTCCCCCCGAATGTCCCGATAAAGGAGTTGCGTGCCAGGCTGCAGTCGGCGTGTGACGCGCTGAACTGCGACGTCGACTTCGAACCGGCGTGACCGATCGCGGCCGGCCCGGACCAACTGTCGCAGTCCGGATAGCGACCACCCCGAATCGCTGACGCTGTAACCGACCACGGCTGGAAGCCGTGGCTTCGGCCTGCCCGGCAAAGCGGGGCGTCGGACTTCCTTCATGGCGAGTCTTTTCGGAGTCGGTGTCGGAATCGCAATCGAGGCCGGGATCGGATTCGCTTCGCGAAACCGACTGGAATACCGATGCCGATTCCGATCCCGACCCCGATCGAACCATCCGCTCGAACGCCACGCCGGAACGGCTCAGCCTGTCAGGGTCGCACGGCCAAAGGCCGTGAGTTTAGGTCGAACGAAGAATGTTTCATGGCGAGGCCCTGCCGCGAGAAAGTCGCGCAGGCTGCGCGTCTGCGCAGCGTCACAGCACGGGCTAAGGCCTCTTTGTGACCGGCCGATATTCGCGCTTCGTTGAAGTCTTTGAATCGTCGCTTGGGAAGGGTGCCAGATCGATGACGGAGGGATATGACTCTTTCGTCTTCACCTCGCCGGCAGTCCCGCTGCCCTCCTGGAGTATCCTTATGGGCAGGCCGTAAATAGGGACGACGCCCGATATCGTCAGCTCGCCAACCCTGCAGAATCTTCCGGGATTGGGTTCAAGCTGAATGGTTAAGGTGCCTGGACCCGCACCGGAATCGCCGTCCAGGATCGTGATCCAGTCGACGTAGGCATCGTTCCGGACCTTCCACTTCACCGAGGGATCCGTCTTGATCGCGAGCTTGTGGATACCGCCCTCCCTGGACATGGCGAACTCGGCAAATCCGGAGTGACTGATGCGGGACTTGCAGTCCGACTTCTTCGTCTCCTGAGGATTCGCAGACACGATCAATGGCAGGCAAACGACTAAAGAGAGGCATCTGAGGAAAGCTGACATCCTGCGCATGGGTCACCCTCGAACAATTGCTGAACAAAGTTGGACACAGCAGTCTACCTTTTCATTATCGGCCGCATCCCCATTTTTGCCAAGGTTTATCTCTCCCGGTCGGAGATGTATCCATCAGGATGGGAGCGCTCACCAGGACTCTCAGTTTTCAGCCGGGAGCAGTCGCCAGAAGAGGCACTGTTCAGGCTTTGCTGCCGGGATCGGGAGCAAGTCACCATAACGGTTGACTTTTCCGGTGCAAACCATGTAATCTGTGACAACGCTTCATTCACTAAATGAGTGTTTGACTGGCCAGGATCGATCCCGGTTCTGCCGTGCTTGAGGGACCCCGACAATCCTGCCGCTGAATAGGTTGTCGCTATGGCCATCGGGTCACATGTCTTCGCAACAGCAAAGCATTCGCCGCCCGCTCGCAAGAACATGCCGCTCGGCGAGTTCTTACTCACCCTTTTCGTCGTGGTTGCTGCGACGCTGGTAGGAGCGGCCGGCGGAATCTGGCTTGCAGAGCGCGGCCGGTCGGCGGACCGGCAGGAAGCTGTCTCCCCGCCAACTTCGCCGCAGCACGCAAATCGGGCGCAGAGCACGGCGCCGGCACTTCCCAGGGCGGACCTGCCGACCGCCCAGGTCTCGAAGGCGGCTGCGAAGCAACCCGACACCGAAGTCATACGGATCGGGCTCCCTTCGATCCGCGCAATCCGTCACTCGGTTCAGCCGGATTATACGGAAATCGCGATCGAGTTGCGGGCCGCTGACCTCCTGCAGGCCGCGCGACTCCAAAATCCTGAGCGGGTCTACTTCGACCTTGCCGACCGCGGTCGGACGCAGAGGCCAAAGGGCAGGCTGAAGGCCCGCCGGGAGGTACCGCTGCGCGATGAACGGGTGGCTGGGATTCGAGTCGTGCGCTGGGAATCCGGATCTGTCCGGGTTGTCGTGGATCTCAAGCGCAGGTGCGAGTACTCGTACCGCTTGGACCCGGGGCCGGGGTCCCTCCTTACCCTGCGGCTCTGGACGCATCCGGAGGCGGATACTCTGGCGGGCCGGAAACCGCAGCGGCAGGGAGAAAGCGGCATCTCCGAGGCGCTGGGAGCAGACCGTCCCTGAGAACGGTGTTCGGGGAATGGTGGGCGGTATAGGATTTGAACCTATGGCCCCCGGTGTGTAAAACCGATGCTCTGCCGCTGAGCTAACCGCCCACGTGCCCATGCTTCTCAAGGGGCAGGAGTTATTATCATCCCCATCCGCCCCGTGTCAAACATCACCTGAGGCAGGTCTGTGACTCGGGCACTTTCAGGTCCAACCCCTGCAGGGTTGAATCCCGTGGATGACACGATCGTTCCCAGGGTTCGCACCCTGGGCTCTTCTATCCGTCCCTTTCAGGGCCGTCAGCGGCGGTCACGGTTTCCCCGCATGGTCAATGCCAAACCGCTGCGGGAGTGATCGGAAAGCCACTCCGAGGGGTGGTCAGCGACGGTCACGGTTCAATGCCAGACCGCCACGGCAGTAATCGGAAAGCCACCCCGAGGGGTGGAACAGAGAAGCCCGGGGTGCAAACCCGCATCGTTATACACAACTGGCGACAGGCTCAGCTCCGTGGGCGCGACCTTCAGCCTGGACAACTGGGGCACAACTAATTAGCGTCCCGGAGGGACGCAGCGAAAATAGCACGGCACTTCAGTGCCGTGAACCATTCGCCGACGCATTGACGAGTCCCGTGGGGACGACTGAGATGTCGAGCCAGCTTCGGTCGTCCCTGCGGGACTCGCGCCGCAGCCTTCCCGATTGCCCGTCATTGCTTCCCTACCGGGACGCCTCGGGCGCCGCTCCCGGAGAGCAACAACGTGATACTCCTGCATCTCACTTGGTCAGTCAGGACTTGTGTATAACGATGTGGGTGAAAACCCCGGGGATCGCAGTGATCGTGAGATGGTCAACCCTGCAGGGGTTTGCACAGGGTCCCTGCAGTAGGAGTTGCCTGCCCTGCGAAGGAGTCTCCCAGCCATCAGAGTATGACCCGCAGTGAAGGAAGCGGCGTTCCAGCACCCGTGAAAATGTGCTACTCTTTTTGTCCCCGGATGCGACTCACCCGGGGCCGTAACGACGGGAGGCAGTCCAGGTGGAATTCAAGAAGTCGACTACGCGCGAGTATTTCGAATCCATTGTGATCACGGCCATCATAGCCCTGTTCGCGACTACCTTCGTCATCCAGGCATTCAAGATCCCCACCGGGTCGATGGAGTCCAATCTCCTGATTGGCGACCATCTTCTCGTGAACAAGTTCGTTTACGGTTATCGTTCCGGCTGGCTTTCGAAGCTCCTCCCCTACAAGGACCTCAAGCGTGGGGACGTGATTGTCTTCAAGTACCCTCACAATCCGGAAGTAGCCTACGTAAAGAGACTGATCGGCCTGCCCGGCGAGAAGGTCGAAATGGTCGGACATACCATCTACATCAACGGCCAGCCGCTGAAGGAAGACTACACGCAGTACATCGATCCCGGCAGCGCTTTCGAGCGCTACGGCCCCTACCAGGTGCCCGAGGGCAACTATTTCGCGATGGGAGACAATCGGGATAACAGCCAGGACAGCCGCTTCTGGGGCTTCGTCCCGCGCGACCACATTATCGGCAAGGCCCTGGTAATCTACTGGTCCTACGAAACGCCGCGTGACGAGTACCTCCAGACGAGCGTTTCCGACAAGGCGCGGCAGTTCGGGGACGTCTTCCTCAATTTCTTTACGAAGACCCGGTGGCGCCGGACCCTGAAGATCATCCGATGACGACGGATCGCGATCGCGCTGCCCGCCACACCGGCACCAGAAGTGTCCACCCGGCCGCCATAGGCGTGCTCGCCTTGCTCATCGTCGAACTCGCGGCCTTCCCGTTCGCTCACTCGACGCTGCAGGCGGAAACCGGACCGGGAATCTCGAAGGCAGCGGCCGGCGAGTGTGCACGGAAAGTGAAGGCGCTCGAAACCTTTTCAGCCCGAACGGGCAACCGCGGCACTCAGACTACACGCATATCAGAAGCGGAGTTGAACTCGTTCCTGGCATATGAGCTGAGCCCGAAATACCACGCGAGTCTGAAAAGCCTCACGGTGCGCCTGGAGCCGGGTCGGCTCCAGGCCGTCGCCACCGTGGATTTCGATCAGTTGGGGATGAGTTCGAAGAAATCCGTCACAAGGCTGCTGGCCAGCCTTCTGACCGGCAAGCACACGCTCACGGCCTATGGCAAACTCATCGCCGACGGCGGTCGGGCGAATTTTCAGCTCGAGCGAGCCATGTTTGATGATATCAGCCTCCCGAACCTGCTCGTGGAGGAGATCATCTCCACGGTCGGCAAGAGGCAGAAACCGCCCTTTGACCCGATGCAACCGTCGCAGATGCCCTACGGCATCCAGAAAGTGGAGACGGGTCAGGGCTACATCACAGTCTATCAGTAGGAGGCTCCCGATCAGACTCAGGCCATGGGTTTGCCCGGGCCTGGAAGTGCCGAAAAGTTGATTATCCCGTGCGGTCTACCAATAGTATATTCTTACC
>JAFNAH010000198.1 GCA_017860075.1 Acidobacteriota bacterium
CGGGCAAACAACCTCGGACACCGCATCAGCCCTGCGTACCAGCTTCTCAAACGTTGCGTTGCACTCGGAACAGTCGAATTCGTAGAGAGGCATAAGTCTGTATTCCTGCTGTCAGTTTACGGTAGCAGCCGGGCTGGCAACGGCCAGGATCTGATCTACCATCTGCTTGAGATAGTTGTACGGGAGTGCACCTACCCGGGTGTCAGCCACATTCCCCTCCGAGATCAGCAGAAGGGTGGGGATGCTCATCACCCCGTACCGCCCTGCCCATTCCGGGTTATCGTCAACATTCACCTTGACTACAAGGAGACGCCCGTCATACTCCGCGGCGATCCTCTCAAGCACGGGGGCCACCGCCCTGCAGGGTGCACACCAGGGAGCCCAGAAGTCAACCAGTACCGGAAGCGTCGACTTCAGCACAACCTTCTCAAAAGTGTTGTCATTCACGTGAATCGTTTCGCCCATCTTGCCCACCTTTCCAGCAAAAAACCTGTACTCACAGAAACAGCCGCGCATTCATTTCCAGGACACGCGGCTGCGATCTTGCTTCGTCCTTAACACCGGTTAGATGCAGCTGAGCGGGAAAAGGTGACAAAGGTGGTCAACTTGCCTAGAATCGATTCGTAACCTTAAACGGCGGGAGTGCATCTTACCAGATGTCGGAGATCAACCAGGACCGCGAGTTGCTGGAGCGAATACGGGCCGGAGATATATCTGCATGTGATGATTGCGTTCGGATTCATTCTCACGGCATTTACAGGCTCGCGTTGCGACTCATGCGGGACCCGGCAGACGCGGAGGACGTGGTACAGGAGACTTTCCTGAGCGCCTTCAAGGGGATCGACCGGTTTGATGGCCGTTCCGGCCTCAGTACCTGGCTGTACCGGATTGCTTTCAACGCCGCCATGATGCGCTTGCGGCGCCGGCGGCCCGAGTTCGTTCCCGTCGACAGAGCCGACGAGCAGGAGGAAGACCTGCCGATTCCCGAGGCGATGGTGGATTGGTGCCTCCTTCCGGAACAGGAATTGGTGAGGTCGGAAGCCCGGGAGGAGATGGAGCGGGCGATCGGAGAACTACCGCCGAAGCTGCGGGCCGTATTTGTGATGCGTGAGCTGGAGGAATTGTCGACGGAGGAGACGGCCCAGGCGCTTGGGCTTTCGGAGCAGGCGGTGAAGACGCGGTTGCACCGCGCCAGGCTGCTCCTGAGGGAGCGGCTGTCGAGCTATTTCGCAGCCGGGGCGTCCACCAACCGATAGGGGAGCTATGAGTCACGAAGGCTGCAGCCACTTACTGGCGGGATTATCCGATTTCCTCGACGGTGAGGCGTCGGCCGAACTGTGCGCCGAAATCCAGAAACACATGGCGGACTGCAACAAGTGCCGCGTGGTAATCAACACCCTGCGCAAGACGGTGGAGCTCTATCACCAGCTGCCCCAACCGGCCTTTCCCGACGACGCCAGGGAACGCCTGCACAAGACTCTGGAACTGTCCGGCTACCTGAAATAGCCGGAACTGCGGTGACGACGATAAACTGCAGCTCTGCATCCCATCATTCCGACTCCATCGTGCTCCGGGCATTGCCGCGGATTCGGCGGGAGAGTGGGTGCGCTTCGACGGAGCGGGCCCACGCCTGACGGACAGTAGACAACCCCAGCCGTTTTTGCACCTAAATCGTCCCGTGCTCGGCTAGAATACCGTCAGCACAACCTCAGTCCGTCGATCTCGGGAAAAGTCACAATTCCCCCGGAGGGTACCTCTCGTGATCGCCAAATCGCTCGGTCATTATCGAATAGTAGAAAAGATCGGTGCAGGCGGCATGGGCGAAGTCTACCGTGCACGCGACACGCGCCTGGAAAGGGACGTCGCGGTCAAGGTCCTGCCTTTGCATCTCGCTGATGATGCGACTGCACTGGCTCGCTTCGAGCGTGAAGGCAAGTCGATCGCCGCCCTTTCACACCCGAATATTCTCGGCATATTCGATGTGGGCAGGGAAGGAGGCACTGCATACGCGATGATGGAGTTGCTCGAGGGCCAGACCCTGCGGGAACGGCTGAAGGGCGGCGCGTTGCCGGTGCGCAAAGCCGCAGACTACGCTGCCCAGGTAGCACGTGGGCTTGCGGCGGCGCACCAGAAGGGTATCGTTCACCGCGACCTCAAGCCCGAGAATATCTACATTACCAACGACGGTCGGGCCAAAATCCTGGACTTCGGGCTGGCCAAGGCGCTCGAGAGCGGAACGGGCGAGGAGTTCAACCCGGCGGGAGGCCCGGCTCCGTCGCAGGCCTCTACTGTCGCCGCTACGCAGCCGGGTACCATTCTTGGGACCGTAGGCTACATGGCCCCAGAGCAGGTGCGCGGCCAGAGGGTCGATCACCGTGCCGACATCTTTGCCCTTGGAGCGGTGCTGTACGAAATGCTCTCGGGCAGCCAGGCATTCAGACGGGATACAGCTGCAGAAACCCTCACGGCCATTCTCCGGGAGGAACCGCCCGGTCTTGCCGGAAGAACGATTGAAGTTGCGCCAGGACTCGAGCGAATCGTCCGCCACTGCCTCGAAAAGAATCCCGGCGAGCGTTTTCAATCCGCGAGCGACGTGGCTTTCGACCTGGAGGAGTTGCCGGGAACCGCGGCGGGATTCCAGGCGCCGGTTTCTCCGGCGCGCAGGAACCTGCTCCTGGGCAGAGCCTGGCCGGCATTCCTGTTGTGCGGCGCTCTGCTCGGCCTTGCCGGCAGCTATTTCCTCTCGCGTGGGCGCGGGGAAAAGTCGCCTCCGGGGTTTCGCCGACTTACTTTTGAACGCGGCCATGTTACCTCCGCGCGGTTCCTGCCCGATGGTCAAACCATTGTCTACGGAGCCATGTGGGGTGATAAGCCGATCCGGTTGTTTTCCAGACGGCTCGAAAGCCCGGAGGCCACAGACGTGTCCCTGCCGCCGTGCGACATCCTTTCGGTGTCGCGCTCGGCTGAACTTGATCTCTCGATAGGGCGTCGTTATACCGAACACTTCATCTCCAGCGGTCGGCTCGCGCGTTCGTCGGTGGCGGGAGGTGCGCCGCGGGAGTTGATTGAAAGTGTGCAGGATGCAGACTGGATGCCGGACGGGAACAGGCTGTTGGTGGTGCGTGACCTCGGGGACACGTACCGTCTCGAGATTCTGCCCGGCGAAGTCCTGTATGAGACAACAGGCTGGATCAGCCATGCGCGCGTCTCACCTTCCGGTGATCTTGTGGCCTTCCTCGACCACCCCTTCCGCGGCGCGGACAATGGCGTCGTGGCCCTTCAGCCGTCAACCGGAAAGCAGCCGAAAAAGGTATTGACCGGCGATTTTGCGAGCGTCCAGGGATTGGCCTGGAGGCCGGATGGCCGCGAGATCTGGTTCACGGGCGCGCGGGCCGGGTGGAATTCGGAACTCCGCGCGGTGACGCCTGAGGGAAAGGAGCGGGTTGTCTTCCGCATCCCGGGACGTCTTTTGATCCATGACCTGAGCGCTCACGGACAGGTCTTGCTCACGAGTGAAAGCGTCCGCGTAGGCACGATGTTCGGACCAGCGCAGGAAGGCGATGACCGTGACCTTTCGGTATTCGATTCGTCTCTGGGCATGGGACTCTCGGGTAACGGCGACGCGGTATTGATCGCCGAGCAGGGTGAGACCACAGGAGCCGCAGGAGGAGTCATCTACCTTCGCAAGAGCGACGGATCACCCGCGGTCCGGCTGGGCGACGGATTCCTGGCTTCCCTCTCCCCCGACCAGCGTTGGGTGTCAACGCTGGATGTCAGGTCCCCGACGTCAATCACTGTCCTGCCCACCGGGCCGGGCCGGGCGGAAAGGATAGGCACCGGTGCCATCCAGCCAACCGGCCTGGGCTGGTTCCCGGACAGTCGCCGGATCACCTTCACCGGCGCCGACGAGGGCGGCAGGCGGCGAGTATATGTTGTGGATGTTGACAGCGGTGAGTTGAAGACGTTGACATCCGAAGGATTCGGCGGCCCTATGTTCGGCACTCCCACGTCGCCGGATTTCAAGAGACTCGCGACGATCGGTCCCGGCCGTCTGCCTTTTCTCTACCCTCTCGATGGGGTCGAACCGCATCCGCTGGCAGGCCTCTCAGCCGGCGTCGTCCCGATGCGCTTCTCCGCCGACGGCCGTTTTCTGTTCTGCTCGCGATCCGGTAACGCCAGCGCTGAGATTATCCGCTTCGATCTCGAGCGCAGGGATTTTCAGGTCTTCCGGAAAGTTCAGCTGCGCGACCCGAGCGGTGCGCTCTGTGTCAACCCGGTCGACATCACGCCCGACGGCTCGAGATACATGTATATGTACATCAGGGTCACGTCAGATCTGTTTCTCGCGGAGGGTATGCGCTGAGGGGTGACCAGCGGGTCCGGGAAGGGCGTATCCCTTGCCTGGTTCCAGTCTTGGCGAGGAACTCTTTGACATGAAAAGGCAGCCTCCGTTAGAGTGCGGGCAGGCATCCAACAGGGAGGAGAAACATGGACCAGGTGATAACTCACGACGTCCTGATCCTGGGGACGGGGCTTGCCGGCCTGCGCGCGGCGGTCGAACTCTCCATCAGATCCGGCGGGACCGTGGACATCGG
>JAFNAH010000199.1 GCA_017860075.1 Acidobacteriota bacterium
ATCGACCGGGTTGCCCTCCTCGTCCACCTCTTCTTCGCCAAAGGTCAACACCGACTCATCATAGGCAGGCCGTCCCTGCTTTCTCAAATGCTCCACGATGGCCACGGTCTCCTTCTCACTCACGTAAGCACCGTGAATCCTGGTGAGGCGGGAAGTCCCGGGTGGAATGAACAGCATGTCGCCGTTGCCCAGAAGCTGCTCGGCGCCGTTCGCGTCAATGATTGTCCTGGAATCGACCTTCGACGCGACCTTGAAGGCGATTCGACAGGGGAAGTTGGCCTTGATGACACCCGTGATCACATCCACCGAGGGTCGCTGCGTCGCCAGGATGAGATGGATGCCGACGGCGCGCGCCATCGCGGCCAGCCGCGAGATCGACTCTTCGACCTCACGCGAGGACACGACCATCAGGTCCGCCAGTTCATCTATGACGATGACAATGTAGGGGAGCGGTTTTTCGAGTTCGCCGCCCACGTCGTCGTTGCTCTCCAGCAGCGACAGTTGCCGGCCGGTGCTTCGGATCAGGGCGTTGTACTGGTCGATGTTGCGCACGCTGCGGAGCGCGAGCCTCTTGTATCTCACTTCCATCTCGCTCGTCGCCCAGCGAAGCGCGTTTGCAGCTTCCTTGGGGTCGGTCACGATCGGCGTCAACAGGTACGGGATGTCGGAGTACACTCCCAGTTCGAGCCGCTTGGGATCGATGAAGATGAACTTGACCTCGTCCGGCGTGGCTTTGAACAGTATCGAAGTGATCATGCAGTTGATCGCCACGCTCTTTCCCGCGCCCGTGGCGCCTGCGATCAGGAGGTGCGGCATCTTGCCCAGGTCCGTGACGTACACGTTGCCGTTGATGACCTTGCCCAGCGCGAGGGTCAGCCTGGAGCTTGACTTCCTGAACACGTCGGACTCGATCACTTCGCGCAGCATGATGATCTCGCGCTGCGGGTTGGGGACCTCGATCCCTACCGTGGCCTTGCCGGGGATCCTGTCGATCCGGAGCGACTCCGCCTTGATGCCCAGGCACAGATCATCGACGAGGCTCGTGATTCTCGAATACTTGATGCCCGCGTCGGGTTTGAATTCGAAGGTCGTCACCACGGGGCCGGGGTGGATGTGCGTGATGCTGCCGTGGACATCGAACTCCGCGCACTTCTCCTGGAGAATCCTCGCACGCTCCATCAGCTCGGATTCCTCTATGTTGAATCTCTCCTCTGCAGCGGACAGCAGGTCGCTCGAAGGCAGAAGGAACTTGCGGATCGAAGGCGGCCTCTGGCGCTCGGCGGCCGGATTCGCGCGCGCCGTTTCAGGCTCGGGAGGCCTGGGCGCCTGGATCCGGGGCTCGGCGGCCGGCTGCAGCGGAATGCTCTTCAGCGGGGCGGGCCTCGGGCTCGCTTCGACCGTGGGGCTGGCTGCCTGCTTGATGTTCACCACCGCGCGCACGGGCTTCCGGCTTTGCCGCCAGGCACGAAACTGCTGCCAGAGCGATGGCCGTTCGCTTTCCTCTTCGCCGCCAAAACGCTTGAAAGCCCTTTCCAGCGAAAGCGACGTGCACGCAAGCAGGCCGAGGACGAGGGCCCCGATCGTCACGATCCAGCTGCCCATCACATTCAGATACGACACCAGCATTCCGGAGATGAGGGCCCCGGTGGCACCGCCCGGCTGGTAGCCGCGACCGCTGTTCGAGAACGGCGAGAGCTGAAGGGCCGTGCTTGCCGCCGCGACCAGAACGACGGTCCCGATGATCCTCGTCCAGTACGATTCCAGCTCCCTGCCGAGGATCAACTTCCAGCCGAAAACCAGGAGCGGCGGGATCAGCACATAGGCGGCGAACCCGAACGCCTGCAGCAGCACGTCGCTTGTGTTTGCTCCCAGCCTGCCTATCCTGTTGTCTGTCGTCTCCTTGTGCGACGCGCTGTTCAGGCTGACATCCGTGGCGTCGTAGGTGACGAGGCATGCGAACAGCAGGATGGCTGCGGTCAGGACGATGATCCCGATGAACTCGTGACGTTTTGCACGCAGTGGCTTTGGCATCCCGGCTCTCTTGATTTCAGATTTCCAGAATCAGCGGCACGATCACCGGCCTGGTTCCGGCCTGCTTGCGGAAAAACCTCTTCAGATCCGCCCGGAGAATCTCGGTCAGGATCAGAGCGTCCCCCCGCTCTTCGGCAGAGCATTCCTCCAGGCTCTTCAGCACGACCTGCCTTGCCTCCTCCATGAGCAGGTTGCCCCCGGCCTCGAGGACGTGCCCGCGGCTCACGAGTTCGGGAGGACCGCTGACCTGGCCGGTGGACTTGTTGATGGGTACCACCGCCAGCACGATTCCGTCTTCCGAGATCTGCTGACGGTCTTTGACGACCATCTCGCCAACCTCGGCCGTCCGGGACTCATCGATGTAGCGTCTCCCGGCCGGCGCCTTCCCCGTGACCTCCGCCGATTCCGGAGTCAGCTGGATGATATCACCGCTTTCGACCAGCAGGATGCGCTCCGGAGGCATCCCCAGGTCCCGGGCCAGCAGCATGTGGCTGTACAACTGGCGGTACTCACCGTGCACCGGGATGAAGAAGCGCGGCCGCGTCATGTTGAGCATCAGCTTCAACTCTTCCTGGCTTGCATGCCCGGAGACGTGCACGCTCCAGTGCCTCTCGTCGTACACCCGGGCGCCGTGGCGACAGAAATGATTCACCAGGTGAGAGATACGCGTTTCGTTGCCGGGGATCGTGCGCGCGCTGATGATCACCGAATCGCCCGGTTCAATCTCGAAATCCCTGTGTTTGCCCAGAGCCAGCCGCGTGAGCGCCGACATCGGTTCTCCCTGGCTGCCCGTCGTCAGCAGGACGATCTGATCCTCGGCCAGGTGGGATGCCTCGGCGGCCTCTATCAGGACTCCGGCATCGTCGCGCAGGTAGCCGATCTCCCTCGCGATGGCAATGTTCTCCCGGAGGCTGCGCCCGACCGGCACGACCTTCCGGCCGAACTCGCGGGCAAGATCTACTACGATCTGAATCCGGTGGATGCTCGATGCAAAACAGGTGATGAAGATCTTCCGCCGGCTCGTGTGAAAGACCTGCTCCAGCGGCTTGCGCAGGGAGTCCTCCGACGGCGTGTACCCCGGGTTCTCACTGTTGGTGCTGTCGGAGAGGAGTGCCAGCACGCCTTTTTCACCATGGTCCGTGAAGCGCGCGTAGTCGCTGGTTCTCAAGTCAGGCGGCGACTGATCGAACTTGAAGTCGCCCGAGTGAATAATGGTTCCATGCGGCGTCGTGATGGCCAGGCCGATGCTGTCCGGGATGCTGTGCGTCACGTGCAGGAACTCGAGGCGAAACCTCTCGATTTCGAGGGTGTCACGCGGGCGGACCGTGTTGAGATCGGCGCTCTCGAGCAGACCGTGCTCCTCGAGCCGTCCGCGCGCGAAGCCGATAGTCAGCGCGGTGCCGTAGACAGGGGCGTCGACCTCCGAGAGCAGGTGAGGCAGCGCCCCGATGTGGTCCTCGTGGCCATGGGTGAGGACTATCGCGCGGACCTCCTCTTTGCGTTCGATCAGATAGGTCATGTTCGGGATGACGATATCCACGCCAAGCAGGTCCGCGCGCGGGAACATCAGCCCGGCGTCAATGACCACGATGCTGCCGCGGTAGCGGACGACCGTCATGTTCATGCCAAACTCGCCGACGCCACCCAGCGGCACTATCTCGATCGGATCATCGTGTGTCACCTCGGTCTCCATTGGTCTCCATTCAGATCAGAAACGGCTGAGTATAGCATAGCCCTGCGTCCCGTCGATTTCAGCGCCGTGCCGGCTTTCCGGTATCGCTGAGTCCGGCGGAAACCACCGCCAGATGCTCATATTCCTTGACGCTCAACTCCTCGGCGCGCCGCGCCCCGTCGATTCCCGCTTTGCCGAGGAGATCCTCCGCGACCGGGCCTATCCGGGGGTGCCGGCGGAGGGAATTCAAAATCGTCTTGCGCCGGTACCCGAATGCCGCACTGAGGACCTCCCGGAAACGATCCTCCTGGCGCGATTTCCATCTTTTCGCAAAGGGATGGAATACCACAATCGCGGACGTCACGCGCGGGCGGGGCACGAAGCAGGCCGGGGATACGGTGAAGGCGAGCCTGACCTCCGCGCGGTGCTGGCACAGGACTGAGAGCAGCCCGTACTCGCGGCTTCCCGGCGCGGCGGTGACGCGCCGTGCGACCTCCAGCTGAAGCATGAATGTCATGTCGCTCGCCGGGGGATCCAGCGCCAGCAGGCGCTCTATGATGGCCGTCGCGATGTTGTAGGGAAGGTTTCCTGCGACGCGAAGGGTGCGCGTGTCAACGTCGGAGGCCGGCAGGGCTCCAATGTCCATCTCCAGGATGTCGCCTTCCACGACTACCGCCGACGGGAACGGCTGCAGGGCGGTCGTCAGGATCGGAATGCACTCGGCATCCTTCTCCACGGCGAACAGGCGCGAGACAAGCGGTGCCAGCCGCGCGGAGAGTGCCCCGTCTCCGGCGCCGATTTCGAGCAAAGTGTCCTGCGCCGACGGGGCGATTACCCGGACAATCCGGTCCAGGACTCCCGTATCCCTAAGGAAATGCTGGCCAAATCG
>JAFNAH010000200.1 GCA_017860075.1 Acidobacteriota bacterium
CTGCCGCTTCCTTGTCCTTCACGACACACAGCTGAAGGTTGCCGTATTGCGCTTCGGATAACATGGGCATAACCCTCGCCTTACAGGATGGCGCATTCTATCTCGAGCTTCTTTGTGCGCCAAACTCCTTCCGGGGCACTATGAATCGGGCTTACAGCCCTCGCACCCTGCAGCCGTACCATCTCCTGGAGCGTTGCGCCAGGCTGGTATGAGGCGGACCCCCGGCACTTGGAATCGTATTCTGAAGAAGATCCAGAGCATTGTAAGCGCGTCCCCACAACAGCCCCGGGCGAAGCCCCGGGATTGCGTCCATGATTGGGCACCAAGGGCTGCAGGCCCGCCTCATCTACCTGAACATCTCAACCGGATTCCCATTTCGAGTGCCTCGCAGGGTATTTGCGGCTACAATCGTTCTCCGTCAGGAAGGAGTGATTCCTCATGCCCCTGATCGAGGCGCTGGGCAGGACCCTCAGCTCACCTACAACTATGCACCTCTGGCAACTGCGAGCCGAGCTTCTCGAATCCGGTGTGCCGCCGGGAGGCCGGGTGTGGGCCATCCTCGGCGAGTACCAGCGCTTCCTCGAGCAGGTTCGCGCGAGCACAGAGTCGCGCCAGTACAGCGAGCTCGCGTCGGAGCTGGACATCGCGAGCATCAGCGGGATCGTGGTGGAGCGTTTCCTCGAGCCCCAAGGCGCCCGCGAGCTGGCCCTCTCCACCATAAGCGGCATCCTGAGCGAAGGCCTGATGGCTCTCGCGACGCGTCAGCATGTGAAGGCCTGGAAGGCAGGTCTGGCTTCGGTATGCGCTGGCTCGGCCTGGTTCCTGTATGAGGAAATGTGGCACTGGGCCCAGCGGAAGAAACCTGAGGTCAACGCAGTCGAGCGCCGCCGCCTGCTTGACCTCCTGTTTGCGCCCGCCTGTTCTGCGCATCAGGGTGACGCCGGCATTTTTCTCCTGATTGGATCGCTTTTCCAGGTTCTGCTGGTGAGCGAGGTCGCCGACGAGATCGCCCGGCTCCCTGCCGCACAACAAGCAGAGACGTGAGTTCGCATCCCCGGTCCCCTTCCGACAAGCTCATACGCAGGATCTTCTTGTTCAGGGCGTGCCTGCGAGCGGAGAGTAGAGATCTGCAGGGCAGGAGGGCCTTATGACAGACCAAACCAGGACATCGTCAGCAGCCGGTGACCCTGATCTTGTAGGGCGTCACTACGACCGGATTTCTGAACTCGAAGTGTCGCGTTTGCAGAAATGGAGCCCGGTGGAATACCGGATAACACTACGCTACCTGGGCCGCTACTTGCCCGATGGCATCATGGTCGCCGAAGTCGGGGTCGGGGGCGGGCTATATTCGGAGTACATGCTGCGCCGCGGCTGCACCCTGCACCTGGTAGACGTGTCGCAGAAGCTGATTGAAGCGACCACCAACCGGCTCCGTGAGCAGGGCCTGTCCGGCGGCGTCGCTTCGGTCACGCACGCATCCGCGACAGACATGGCCTTCCTGCAGGACGCCGCCGTGGACGCGGCGCTTCTCCTTGGACCCCTGTATCATCTGCCCACCCTGGAGCAGCGACGGGCTGCTGTAGCCGAAGCAAACCGCATACTGAAGCCGGGTGGTCTTCTGTTCGCCGCCGGGATCAACCGGTTGTGCTACCTGCGTGATATGTTCCGCCCGATTGACATCCCCGGGATGGAGGCCCTGGTGCAGGACATGCAAGACCTCTTTCGCCGCGAGCTGCGCGAGCGGACTTTCCCTGCGGAATACCTCGCAACCGGGTGTCTCGATCCCAAGCATGCCCCGCCCATCGGTTACGCCCACATGACGACAGTCGACGAGTTCCGGCGACTTTTCGCCGAGGGGTTCGAAGAGTTGCAGCTGGTCGGTGTGGAGTCTTTCACATCGGCTGCGCCTCATCATCTCAACACGCAACCTGCAGAAGACCAGGAACTCTGGCTTGACCTGGTGGAGACTACCGGTGCCACGATCGACGGGCTGGCATATTCCGACCACTTTCTGTATATCGGGCGAAAGCGATAGGGGACGGTCACGCCGGTGTCGTTTCGCCTGAGCATCCCGCCCGCGCGGCGTCTCCACCAGCAGGTAAGTCCAGCGGCCTTCCCTTTGGTTACATGGCCGCTGCGGACAACGCCTGCTCAAGATCGGCTCGAATGTCGTCTATGTGCTCGATGCCGATGCAAAGCCGAATCGTGTCCGGGGTGACTCCGGCCGAAGCCAGTTCCGCGTCGGAAAGCTGGCGGTGCGTCGTCGAAGCAGGATGGGCTGCCAGGGATTTGGTATCGCCGATGTTGACCAGGCGCTTAAACAGCTTGAGTGCGTCGTAGAATTTCACCCCCGCCTCGAAACCGCCCTTGATTCCGAATGTGAGCAGCGCCGAGGGCCTGCCCCTCGTATACTTCTGCGCCAGCTGATAGTAGGGCGAACTCTTCAAGCCCGCATAGCTGACCCACGCGACACCCGGATGCTCGCTGAGAAAGTGAGCCACCGCGAGGGCGTTCTCTGTATGCCGTTCCATGCGCAGCGCCAGAGTCTCGACCCCCTGGAGTATCAGGAAGGCATTGAAAGGGCTGAGGGCGGAGCCGGTATTCCGCAATGGCACAGTGCGGGCCCGGCCGATATACGCGGCGGCTCCCAGTGCTTCCGTATAGATCACGCCATGGTAGGCCGGCTCAGGCTGGTTCAGCATGGGGAAACGTTTTGCGTGGGCGGCCCAGGGAAATTTGCCCGAATCGATAATCATCCCCCCGAGCGAGGTGCCGTGGCCACCGATGTACTTGGTGAGAGAGTGGACCACGATATCCACTCCATAGTCGATTGGGCGGATAAGGATCGGTGTGGCGACCGTGTTGTCTACTATCACGGGAACGCCATGCTTGTGCGCCATGGCGGCAATGGCCTCGATATCAACGATGTTGCCGGCCGGATTACCGATGGTCTCGCAATAGACCGCCGAGGTCTTTTCATCGAGGAGGCCCTCCAGACTGGCGGGGTTGTCGTCTTTGGCGAAGCGCACCTCGATGCCCTGCTTGGGGAGCATGTGGGCGAACAGTGTGTAGGTGCCGCCGTAGAGCGTGGGCACAGAAACTATGTTGTTTCCCGCTTCGGCAATCGTGAGGATGGAATAGTTGACGGCCGCGCTGCCCGAACTGAGCGCAAGGCCGGCGATACCCCCCTCCAGCGCGGCCAGACGCTTCTCCAGCACGTCCGACGTCGGATTCATGATGCGCGTGTAGATATTGCCCGGAACAACCAGGTTGAAGAGATCGGCTCCGTGTTGGGCGCTGTCAAACTCGTAGGCGACGGTCTGGTAGATCGGAACGGCAACAGATTTGGTGGTCGGATCGGTCTGATAGCCGCCGTGAATACCGATGGTTGCTGGCTTCATCTTTCATCTTCTCCCGTTTGACGGTTGGCTGAAGTATTCCGGGAACCGCACGCGACAGGTGATTGACTCACCCGGAGGCCGATCATCTCAAACCCAGAGGATTCGAGGGATCGATGCCGGGCGCAAAAGGTTCCTTCCTGTCGAGAGCCGTCAGTTGATATACGAGTCCGAGCCAGTTGTTGAAGAGAGCTCTGCCTGTATCCCCCCACGTATTGTCCAGGTGGCGCTGCAGCGTCAGCTCAGGGAACGGCGGAATCGTCGTGCCGGAGGCCAGGCTTTCGATCACGATCTGTTCGTATTCATCCGCGATGGCTGCAGCCGATGGCGGGAAGTAATTCTCAGGATGGGGCGGATAGCTATCCAATTCGCCGCGAATGAAGCGCAGCACCTCCCGTTTGTACTCCTTCAGCAGGCTGTTGTAGTCATATTCGGGATGGCCCTGGAAGTAGATAAAACGGAACTGGTCGGGGCTCACCACCATGTGTACGCCGGCGTCCTCACCTTCCACCAGAATAGTAAGGCCGGCAGCCTCCAGCTGGGCCCGTGTGATGGCATTGTAGCGGGAGTGGGGGGCATCGAAGCGAGTGTTGACATTACGCAGCAACGGATGACGGTATTGGGTGACCCTATGGCTATATACGCCCCATTTCTTCCGGGGGAGCAGCTGACGGTTGATGCCGTACAGCTGCTTCATGAGGGCATGTGTCGCCAGGCAGGAACACAGCACCGAGGTCGTACTCTCAGTCGCCCAGGCGACGACTTCCTGAAGAGGCTTCCAGAACGGTTCCAGCTCCAGCGAAGGGTTCGCTACATTGGCTCCTGTGATAATCAGGGCATCGAGGCCGTCCTGCTGCAACCGATCGAAGGGCTCATAGTAGTGGTCGATGTAGCTTTTCGTCTCGGGACTGCGCTCAAGGCCGTCGACGGAAAACGGATGCACATAGAACTGGGCGATCTGGTTGCAGCTGCCCACCAGGCGCATGAACTGCTGCTCGGTGACCGTGAGGGCAGCGTCGGGCATCATGTTGAGAAAGCCGATGTGGAGCTCCCGGATGTCCTGGTGGATAGCATGATCCAGAGCCAGGACCTCCTGCCCCTGCTGGCGGAGGTGTTCGAAACTGGGAAGCGGGCTGTGAGCGACTAGAGGCATGTTGGCCGGTGATAATAGCAAACGGGCCACA
>JAFNAH010000201.1 GCA_017860075.1 Acidobacteriota bacterium
CCTGCTGGGAATCGCAGATGCCGTCCACAGGGGAGAGCAGGAACCATTCTCCGCCATCGATCGCAAATTCTCCGCTGTCGACTCGCCCCGCCAGAACCCGTGCACGGAACTGGATTTCGGCTCTCTTCCCCTGCACCTTCTGTCCGGTAACTTCGATCACCGGGCTCGAGTTATTGATGACGAACGGCTTCGAAACTAGTTCGCCGACAAGGAACTTGCCGAACGGATTGGACGGTCTGTCGCTGGCCAGGACCTTGAGCGTGTAGGCGCCGTCGGGCAGAGCCGCCGGGCTGAGAGTGTAGAACGTGTCGCTGAGGCTCTTCTCCAGCACCTTCCAGTCCGATTCCCCCTCGCCCCTGAAATAGAGCGAATACTCCAGGGTGTCGTCGTTGTCGTCCGTGGCCTTCCAGGTGAACGACTGGGCTCCCGGCTCGAGCGCCTGGCGCGGCGGCAGCGCCTGCTTGTCCTTTCCCCGCTCGCGGGGTGAGTTCAGGGCGCCGGCCTCGCCGGAAGTGCTGCTCAGGCTCAGTGTGCCTGTCTGCAGATAGGGCTGCTTCTGAAGTGCGACACCGGCAGGCAGCACGTTGATGCCAACCACCTGTGGTCGGAGATTCTGCTGCATGTAGGCAATCTGCATCCTCTCCAGAAGATCGGTGGCTGTCGCCGCGGTCCCGCGCTTGAAGGTCGCGCGCCATTGCAGGTAGCGCGCCTTCGGGCTCGTGATCTGCTGCCCGGACGAGCCGGTGTACGCCGCGCTCCAATCGCTCCATGTGCTGTCGGGTTTCTCCGTGTTGCCGGTGCGGGTAGCGATCTCCACGCCGCCGGCGGGGCCGGAATAACGCCACATTATCCTGCCCCAGGAAGCGACCGTCCTGGCGTCCAGCGACTTCGACACGTATGTCCCCTCCGGGGCTCGTTGCGCGGAGAGCTTGTAGACCTTGCCCTGGTTGCTTCCGGCCACCCATACGGTGTCGCCCTCGGAGACAAGGCGGGTAGCCTGCTCCATCGGGGAGTCGGTAATGACGGTTACCTGTTTTGCAGCATCGATGCCCACCAGTCTCCCGCTGCCGCCGAGCCCGGCCAGCAGCGAACCGTCGTTGCGGGCCACTGCGTCATAGACCATCTGGTCCTTGGTCGTGTAAATCGTCTCCACTCCACTGTCTTTTGAAATGGCGTAGATCGAAGCCCTGGCCCCCGAGCCGTCCTTCTCGCCTCCGGGGGCTGAGACGGTGACCGCCGAATCCTTGGGTTTTTCACCCAGGCCGCTGAGGGCCTGGATGGTGGCGATGGGCAGTACCGCGCCCGTGGTCTCGACGGATATTTCGCCTTTGGCCGACTGCGCTGCAGGGAGCCCCTTCGAGCTTGCCGCTACCGCGTATATCGTGCCGAAGCGATCGACCGCAAGGGCACGCACCTCTTCGAGGGACGTGTCCAGCAGCGTAAAAGCCTTCCCCTGGGCATTCAGCGAGATCACCATGCCACCCGGGGAGGTCCCCGCCAGCAGGCTGCCGTCGCTGCCGCGCGCGAGAGAGACTACATGCGTGTCGTCGCTGTCGTAGAAGGTCGACTTCTTTCCGCCCGGGTCGACTTTCAGTATCAGACCCCTGCCGCCGGTCCCGACATAAAGGTTCCCGGACTGGTCGAACAGGAGCGACCAGATGTACTTGTCCTCGGGATCGCAGAACTCGGTCGACTGCTTCGCGGCGGTAACCTTGTAGACCTTCCCTTCGGGCGAGGTCCCGACGTAAAGGACACCGGCCGCATCGATCGCCAACGCGAAGATGTCGAGCTCCTTGGATTCGAAGTAGAGTGATCCGTTCCCCTGCGGATCGATCCTGAAAACCTTGCCTTCGTGCCCGGTGCCGACGTAAAGGTTCCCCGCCTTGTCTCTCACCATGGAGAAGACATAGGGCTGCTTCGTGTCGTAGACCAGGTCGTATGCCTGTGCAAGGAAGAGCTTGCCCTCCGCGTTCAGAGAGACCTGCGTCAGCGTGCCCTTCAGCAGGTCCTCCTGGGTGAAGTTCTCCCAGAACAACGGGGTGACGGCCAGCACGGAGCATGAGGTTGCGAGCAGAGCGATGAACAGCGCCAGGCGTTGGTGTCGCATTTTTCCAGTTCCTTGTCTTGGACGATGCAGTATTGCTTCCGGGTTCGCGCCAACCGCGATCGGATTGGGGCAGGGGATTCCCTGAAGCTCAGGCCACCTCACGATTTGATCCTGAGGGTCAGGGTTCTCGCTCCGGAAATCACATAATCGGAAGCAGGCAGCTCGTACTCCATGAATGCCGAAGTCTGGATCGGGCTCATTCCGCCCGCCGTCCGGTCGGATCTGAAAATCGACAGGATCGAAGGAGGAAGGCCCGGGAGCCCCTCGCCTCTCACAACCGCCCCCGGTTCGCGACGGTAGATGCGGGCATAGAGACGGTTGTTCTTCCGGAGATTATTGATGAATTCGATCATCTGCGTCAGGTCACGTGGAATCAGGTCGTCCCCCTGCTCGCGTGTGTCCGCCGCCATCACGTTCAGGCCGTCGGCTACAAGCAGCGTGATGGGGCCGGGCGTTACGTCCGGGGGGATCTTCACGGGGTAGCTCTCTTCCACGATCTCGCCGTTCGGCTTGCGGGCGGTGATCCGCAGATCCACGGCTTCTCCCGCGCGCACCTCGCCGCGGTCGATCCGGATGGAATCCAGCATCGCGGCCCGATCCTCCTCGGTAGCGGTGATGTCGACCTCCATCTTCTCGAACTCGAGGTTCTTGTAGCCGAAGGCCAGAAGGAAGTTCACCGGCAGCGCGATCGACAGCGACGCGTACGCGGGGGTGTTGCTTTCGCTGGAGAAACGGTTCTCGATCTCGACCGGCTTTTCCCCCTTGATGCTGATCCTGCCTTTGACGGCAAGAGTCGAGAAACCGAGGGCACGCTCCGAGCTCAATATGCTGTTGAAGACGGTGAGGTTGACCAGGAAGGGCGTGAGGAACTGATCGCGGGCCAGCTCGTACTTCAACTCCTTCTTGAAGCCGCGGCTCGTGGTCATTCTCACGGCCATCGGGATCATTCTGGCCTTCTGGCCGAGTACGCCGTAGATCCCGGAAGCACGGTCCTGGCGGATGGTGCCGACCGGGTCCAGGGTTTCCAGGATCTTGAAGGAGCTCTGGAGACTGGGGAAGACGGTGATCGCCCGGGCCTTGTGCATCGGCAGTTCCGTGAATCCCAGGCTGAACAGGAGGTGGCCGAATGCATAGAGCCGGTCGCCATCGATGTAGGTCACAGTGCCCCCCGCCGACGCGTCGAGGTCGCCGCGGACGAGAGGGATCGATATGTTGGATCCGGGCTCGATCGTGCCCGACTCCGTTGCGGCGGGTTTCTTCACCGCGACCGCAGCCTGCGGAGCGGCGGAAGCGCCGCTGCCCTGGAGAATCGTGAGGCCCAGGGCTCGGAATTGAGGACCGAAAGCTTCGATGGCCCGCGGCGCGAAACCACCGAGGGATAGCGGCGTGGCGATCGGGACCAGGCTGTGCCCGCCATACCGTGCCACAGCCGGCTGCTGGCGCAGCTCCAGCGGCACACGTTCAAGGAGACTGACGCGTTGCGCGGCGTCCTGCGAGGGAAGCAGGTAGTCCCAGAGCATGCTCTTCTTCACTTGAACGCGCGGCCCCGATTCCAGGGTTGCTCCGCCTTCGGCGAAGGCATCCACCATCTGGGTGATCGGGGTTATCCCGCCGATCGCTTCCTTCGCGAATTCGAATGAGAACGCCACCGCGCCGAGGAGCTTGCCGTCGATGAAGACGGGGGTTCCGCTCATGCCTTCGAAGACGCCTGTGCGTTCGAGCGGGCCTCCGCTGAAACGGGCGAGGACAGCGTTGGTGCCCGGGCCGACACCGCGCATGAGTCCCAGTATCTCGACCTGGAATTCCTCCGGCGTCGTTCCCTGGAACACCGTCCTGCCTATGCCCTTCATGCCCGGTTTCAGGTCATCCAGTCGAAAGAACTCCGTGCGTGCCCGGAGTTCACCGTTAAGCGACAGCAGGGCGACAGCCACTACCGCCAGCACGTTGCGTCGCATCATTCCCAAAGCCTTTCTTGTCTCTTGGTCTATCTGTGCCGAACCTGGTTTGCCAGCCTTGCGTCGGAGCGTCAACCGGGGATTCAGTCGAGTAGATCCGTATTCGTAAATCCACTTATTATATGGGGATCGCGAAACCAGCGTCAAGCACAGCTGACCCGGCGCTGTGATTCAGACACTGGCAACCGAATGACCGGCGGGCCGGGCAGTCTGTATCTGCGGCACGGAGGCTGTTCAACCCCTTCAGGGTTGATGCTTCAGGCTGTCCCTGTATCCCGGGGTTTGCACCCCGGGCTGATCTGGTCCACCCCTTCAGGGTGGCGTTGTGCTCGTCATAGCTGCAGGTCCAACAAGAACGATGCGATTCAGCGCATTTTGTCAGCCGATGCCCCGGGGTCGTGACCACCGCTGGCGACCCTGAAAGGGCCGCATAGAAGAGCCCAGGGTGCAAACCCTGGGAAGGCTGGAGTTTCTCTCGAGGTTCAACCCTGAAGGG
>JAFNAH010000202.1 GCA_017860075.1 Acidobacteriota bacterium
GGCCAGCAGCGCATCCAGCGCTTCCCCGGCGTGGGCTATCCTGTCGCCGTCGCCGGGACGTCTGTTGTTGTCAATCGCACCCTGGTAGCGGATCACGGCGCCGCGGTCGAGTATGAAGACACTCGGGGTGTGCGTCGCCCCAAGCCTTTCAGCGACCGCACCGTCGGGGTCCATGAGCACCGGGAACGAGAGGCCCAGGTTGGCAGCGTTCCTGCTTACCTCGGCCGCAGTCTCGTTCGAGCTGGAATCGATCGCCAGGACAACCACGCCGCGGCCGCCGTACTTCTCCTGCAAAGACCGGAGCCTGTCAGTGTAGGCAAGCGCTACGGGGCACTTGAACGACCAGAAGGCAAGCACCACGACTTTGCCCGAGTATCCGGAGAGCTCATGGCTGGTTCCGTTCGCGTCCGTGAGCCGGAAGTCTCCGACCCGGTCCCCTACGTCCGCGCCAACGGCAGGCGCCGCCAGCAAAGCACACGATAACAGGATCGACACAACAGTCTTCATACTCATTCCGATGCACCGGTCACGGCGAAGTTGCAGAATTCGAACTCTTTGGCGTCCGCATTTCAGACCAGGTCGGCAAGGACCTCCGCGACGTCCCGCACGTGCACCGTCGTATCCGCGTCCTTCGCCTTGACGCCGTCGGTGAGCATCGTCAGGCAGAAGGGGCAGGCGGTCGCGATCGTCTCCGGTCCGCACGCAAGCGCCTCCTCGGTCCTGTCGATGTTCACCCTCTTCCCCACAGTCTCCTCGAGGAACATCCTCCCGCCTCCTGCGCCGCAGCAGAAGCCGCGGTCCCTGGTCCGGCGCATCTCGGTGACGGCCGCGCCCGATGCCTTCAGCAGGTCGCGGGGCGCGTCGTAGATGCCGTTGTAGCGGCCGAGGTAACAGGAGTCGTGGAACACGGTCCTGCCGCCGCCGTCGGTGCGCACCTTCAGCCTGCCGCTCTGCACCAGGTTGCGGAGAAACTCGGTATGGTGCAGCACCTCGTAGGTCCCGCCGAAATCCGGATACTCGTTCTTGAGCGTGTTGTAGCAATGCGGGCAGGTCGCGACGATCCTGCGGAACTTGTAGCGGTTGAGCGTCTCGACGTTTTCGGTGATCAGCATCTGCGCGAGGTACTCGTTGCCGGCGCGGCGGGCGGGATCGCCGTTGCACTTCTCCTCGTTCCCGAGGATCGCGAACCTGACACGCGCGGCGTCCATCAGCTTGACCATGGCACGCGAGACCTTGACGTACCTCTGGTCGAAAGCTCCGGCGCATCCGACCCAGTAAAGGACGTCGACCTCGCCTTCCTGCTCCGCCATCGTCTTCACTCCCAGGCCCTCCGCCCAGTCGGCGCGCGAGTCGGGGCTGAAGGCCCATGGATTGAAGCTCGTCTCCAGGTTCTTGAAGGTGTTGGTCAGCTCCGGAGGAAAGCGCGATTCGGTCAGAACCAGGAACCGCCGCATGTCGACAATTGCAGGGACATGCTCGATCGTGACCGGGCATTCCTCCATGCACGCGCGGCAGGTCGTGCAGGCCCAGAGCTCGGCGTCGGTCACGAAGTTGTCCAGCAGCCGGTGCCCGACGAGTTCCTCGTCTTTTTCGGCGTCGCCTCTCAGAACTACCGGCGTCAGTTCCGCCGCCCGCTCGCGGATGTTCATGATGATCTTGCGGGGGCTCAGGACCTTCCCGGTCGCATTCGCCGGACAGGCTGCCGTGCAGCGACCGCAATCCGTGCAGGTGTAGCCGTCGAGCAACTGCTTCCAGGTGAGATCGCGAACATCCTCGGCGCCGAACTTCTCGGCATTCTCATCCTCGAGGTTGAGCCTGGGCAGTTCGCCGCGCGGCCGGAGCGAGGAGAAATACACGTTCGGCAGCGAGGTCAGCACGTGGAGGTGTTTGGAATACGGCAGGTAGTTGAGGAACGCAAGGACGACCAGGATGTGGATCCACCAGAAGAACTCAAACCAGGCGGCTGTTCCCGCCGATCCCTGGAAGAAGCCGGCGAACTGGATCGACACGAACCGCGCCGGCTGCAATTCCGCCCCCGAAACCATGCGCGTCGCGTTCGTGCCGAACATCGATACGACGATAACGAGAATGAGGGAGAGTATCAGCGTCGCGTCGCCGCGAACGTGCCCGGTGATTTCAGGGCCGAAATAGCGCTTGGGGGGAACGATGTACCAGCGGATCAAAGCAGCCAGGCACGCGACGATCACCAGGATCCCGATTGCCTCCTGGAGCGCGGCGAGCGGAGGATACAGCGGTCCCAGCGCCGCCAGCGTGAACCCGGGGAAAAGCCCTTCGATGATCGCCTCCAGGACGGCCGAAAGCAGTACGACGAAGCCCCAGAAGATAAAGAAGTGCATGAGCCCGGCCAACGGTTCGCGGAGGAGCTTCGACTGGCCGAACGCGATCACCAGGACGTTCTTCAGGCGCGCCGGGATGTTGTCAAAGCGATTCTCCTTCCTGCCGATCTGCAGCCCGCGAATGAGCCTGCGCACGCTGAAAGCGAAATAGCCCAGCGCAGCCAGCAGCACCAGGGCAAACAGAATCTGTCGGACCGTCATTCAATCCTCCCGGGAAATCCGCCAAAATTCGACACCGCAGAGACGCCAAGGTCGCAGAGCAACACCGGCAATTAATTGTTTTCTCTTTATTTATCTCTGCGTTCTTTGCGCCTCTGCGGTAAGTCTATCCAACCTCAAGGACGACCTTGCCGAAGTGCTGCCGGTCTTCCAGGATCTGCTGGCCGCGACCGGCTTCCTCGAGAGGCAGCACCTGCGAAACAACCGGCCTCAGGTACCCGGCGCGCACCAGCCTCAGGACTTCCAGCAGTTCGTGTTTCGCGCCCATGTACGACCCGTAAACGGAGAGCTGCCTCGCGAACAGCAACCGGAGGTCGATGTTCGCTTCGTGCCCGGTGGTCGCGCCGCAAGTCACAAGCCGGCCGTGATAGGCGAGTGAATTCACGCTGTCCTGCCATGTTGCCGCGCCGACATGCTCTACGACGATATCGACGCCGCGGTGGTGCGTAATTCTCCTGACCTCCTCGTGAATGCTCTGCTGCGAGTGGTCGATGACATGATCCGCCCCCAGCTCGCGGGCCTTCTGCAGCTTGGTCTCGGAGCCTGCAGTCGTGATCACGCGCGCGCGGAAATACTTGGCAATCTGTATGGCGGCGCTCCCGACACCGCTGCCCGCGCCGAGCACGAGCACGTCCTCCCCCTGTTTTATGCGGCAGCGGTCCACCAGCATGTGCCAGGCAGTCAGGAAAACCAGGGGTACAGCGGCCGCCTCGGTGAAGCTGAGATTGGACGGGCAGGGAAGGGCGTTCACGGCCGGAACCTTCACATACTCCGCATAGCCTCCATCCGTGACGAAGCCCAGCACCGAGTAGCGCCGGCAGAGATTGTCTCGGCCCTGGAGGCAGTCCCTGCAGTGCATGCAGCTCAGGCCGGGGCTGATCAGCGTCCTGTCACCGGCCTTGAGGTCGCTCACGCCCTCCCCGGCGCTTTCGATCACGCCGGCCACGTCGGCTCCCGAGATGTGGGGGAGGTGGAGGTGGACACGGGGCAGGCCGCGCCGCTCCCAGATGTCGAGGAAATTGATGGCGCACGCCTTCACGCGAACCAGGATCTCCCCCGGGCCAGCGACCGGCTCGGGCACGTCCTCATGGCGAAGCACCTCGATCCCGCCATGTTGGTGGAAGCGGACCGCTTTCATCGTTTTCTCCTCCCCCGCAATATCTTCACAAGGATAGCCCGCTGTCAAGCCCATCCGTGCGGCGCGTCTCCGAAGTTGTGAAATAGTCTGGAAGCACCGCAGAGACGCAGAGTCCGCAGAGATGAACAATGGATTCTAAATCATACAGAAATCACTCTCTGCGGTCTTTGCGCCTCTGCGGTAAGTTCTTCACAGCTTCTCCGACGCGCGGCACGGGATCAAGCCGCGGATCTGGTTTGACGAGGGGGCTTTGTTTAGGTACCCTATGCGGTTGCATCTACGCCAGGATTGGGCCTCGGTCGTCTCCGCTGTTCTGAGCCCGCGCCTGCCGGGGGAAAAACCGATGTTAGCGCAGTTCTCCAACGTCCTGATCTTCATGTTGATGGGGCTGCTTTTTCTGGTCTTCGCCCTTGTGCTGTGGCGGCTTTTGAGGCCGGCCGGGACCTATTCCGACGTGAAGTACGAGACGTACGAGTGCGGAGAGGAAGCCCAGGGCTCGGCCTGGATTCAGTTCAACATCCGCTTCTATGTCGTGGCGCTCATCTTCATCATTTTCGATGTCGAAATCATCTTCCTCCTGCCGTGGGCGGTCGTTTTCAAGAACCTCGGCCTTTTTGCCTTCGTCGAAGGGTTGATATTCATCGCCATCCTCGTCGTCGGACTGGCCTATGTCTGGCGCAAGGGAGACCTGGCGTGGGTCAAGCCGGAAGACTACCGGGCGGCCGGCGAAAAGTAGGGCAGGAGCGGGGAAGGTTCGGGACTATGGGTGTTCTGGAAGGGAAGTTCGAGGACAACGTGATGGTCACGTCCCTGGACTGGCTCATCAACTGGGCGCGGTCGCCTCGCCTGTTGCGCTATCGAGATGATGGCCACGGGTGCCTCGCGGTTCGACATGGACCGCCTCGGGGTCGGCGTCTACCGCGCCACTCCGCGCCAGGCCGACGTCATGGTCGTGGCCGGCACGGTCACGCTCAAGATGGCAGTCCGGATCAAGCGCCTCTATCAGCAGATGGCCGAGCCGAGATACGTCGTCTCGATGGGAAGCTGCTCGAACAACGGCGGGCCGTACTGGCAGCACGGGTATCACGTGCTCAAGGGCGTCGACGAGATCGTGCCCGTCGACGTGTATGTGCCCGGCTGCCCGCCGAGGCCTGAAGCCCTGCTGGAGGGAATCATCCAGCTGCAGGAAAAGATCCGGCGCCAGACCATCGCAAAGAAGAGTGAGGAATGACGCGCATGAACGCGACCGAAATCTCAGCCCTGCTCAAGGAACAGTTCGGCGACGCCATCCTCGAATCGAAGCCGGAAGTCATCAGCCCGTGGAGCGTGGTGGATCCCTCGAAGATCCTCGAGATCTGCCGGTTCATGCACGACGACGAGCGCCTGAAAATGGACCACCTGGAGCTCCTCGCCGGTGTCGACTTCAAGGACCGGATTGAAGTCGTGTACGTCCTGAATTCGCTGACGCACAACCACCGGCACACGCTGAAGTGCCGGCTCCCTCGCGAGAATCCG
>JAFNAH010000203.1 GCA_017860075.1 Acidobacteriota bacterium
TGGAGAGTCGCAGACTGCGACTCAAAGCTCCCGGGTAGTCTCGAATCGCGACTTTGGGACCAGAAGCTCGCCGCGGAGTCATTCTCTATCTGGATGAAGAACAGTCGCTTACGGGAGTGTCGTCCGGCCCCATGCAGGTGGCAATGAACTTGCCTATGCCACAAGGCTTATGCACATCAACGCAGGGAGTGTGTCGTCTCTATGAAGGGTTCTCGATGAAAAGAAGATACTGTGCGCTTCTCGTCCCTCTCTGCTCGTTCCTTCTGGCTCTGGGCCAGGAGGCCGTCAAACCGGTGTTTGTTGACGTGACGAAGCAGGCCGGGATATCGTTCACGCACTGCCTGGGGGACGATGAGATCAACACGATCGTCGAGGCCACCGGGTCGGGTTGTGCGTTCCTGGACTATGACGGCGACGGCTTCATGGATATCTATGCCGTCAACGGTTGCTATCTGGAGGGCGTGAACGACCCGGAGTCCCGCTTCAAGGGACAGCGCCTCACCGACCATCTATTCCGCAATCGCGGAAACGGCACGTTCGAAGATGTCACCGAAAAGGCGGGTGTGGGAGATCCCCGATACGGGATGGGTATCACAGTCGGCGACTACGATAACGATGGTCGCCCGGATCTGTTCGTCACCAACTACGAGAGAAACACGCTCTATCACAACAACGGCGACGGAACGTTCACCGATGTGACGGAGAAGGCCGGCGTCGGCCGTTCGCTGTGGAGCGTCGGGGCTGCATGGCTGGATTACGACAAGGACGGCCTCCTGGACCTGTTTGTAGGCAACTACCTGGAGTTTGACACCAAGTACCGGCTTTACTACGAGGCGGACGTCTACCCGGGCCCGCTCGCTTACCCGCCCCAGCCGTCATTCCTCTATCACAACAACGGGGACGGCACGTTCACCGAAGTGTCCGCAAAGACAGGAATCACGAAGAAGGGCAGGGCGATGGGAGTGCTCAGCTGCGACTACGACGATGACGGATGGCCTGACATCTTCATCGCAAATGACGCCATGCAGAATTTCCTGTACCACAACAACGGCAACGGCACGTTTACCGAGGCGGGGCTGGAGAGCGGCGTAGCCTTTACGCAGAGCGGCAACAGCGCGGCCTCCATGGGAGGGGATTTCGGCGACTATGACCTGGACGGCCGTCTCGACCTGATGGTGCCCGACATGGCCTACAACGCCCTCTACCACAACCTGGGAAAGGGGCTGTTCGAGGACGTGTCGGCGACGATCGGGCTCGCCAGGGCCAGCGCCCAGTTCTGGTCCTGGGGAGGGGGCTTCTTCGATTACGACAATGACGGCTACCTGGACATCATGTACGCGAATGGCGATGGGCACAGGCTCTCGGAGGAATTGGAGCAGCTGCTCATGCGCAATTCCGAGGGGCCGGATGGAGACCGGATCTTCGTCGATGTGTCCCGATCCGCCGGCGAGTATTTTGACAGCCGGATGGTGGCACGTGGGCTCGCGTTTGCTGATTTCGACAATGACGGGGATATCGATTTCTTCGTCCTGAATATCGATCAGCCGTCGATGCTGCTGCGGAACGACGGCGGAAACAGGAACAACTGGCTTCAGTTCAGACTTGTGGGCACCAAAAGCAACAAGGACGCAATCGGCGCGCGCGTGACCGTAAAGGCAGGCACCTATTCGCTCGTCAGGGAGAAAATGTCGGCTACCAGCTACCTGTCGCAGAACGATCCCAGGCTGCACTTCGGCCTGGGCCAGCGCACCCTGGTCGACGAGGTTACGGTGCGAGGAGTCCGGCACGGGCTTCGTTTTCACCCAGGTGCCCTACCGGGCGGAGTTGCATGGCAGCAAGCCCGCCGCTTTTCTTCTCAATCGTGCAGCCGGGAAGGGGAGCCGGATATGCATTCTGTCGGCCTCGCAGAGTCTGGCGGTATTGACACCGGAGTTCGCCGCCGCCTCGGATCCTTCGATTTCGTTTGACGGCAAGCGCATCGTGTTCGCCGACGGCAAGCGCATCGTGTTCGCCGGCAGACGCACCCTGAAGGAAACCTGGAACGTCTGGGAGATGGATATCGACGGCGCCAACAAACGCCAGGTTACCAGGGATCTCGGGAACTGCCGCGAACCCGAGTATCTCGCCACGAGCTCGATCACACCGCCGGATTTTGCGGATCGTGTCCGCTGGGTTACCTTTGTCTCGGATGCGGCCGGTATCTATCGGGAGGGAAGCACCGAGCCGGCCACATCTCTGTATGCTGTCAACACCGAGCCGATCCAGGGGCGCGGCACCGTCGCCTGGCGCACCACCTTCAATCTCTCGAGCGACTTCTCGCCGACCGCGCTGCAGGACGGGCGGGTGCTGTTTACCAGCATGCAGCTCGCTGCGCGTTCTCCCGGTGCGGGCGAGCGTTACTCTCTGCTGGCTGCGAACTGGGACGGGAGCGGCCTGAACATCTTTGCCGGTGATGCGGAGGGAGCGGCGTTCAAGACGATGGGGGTTGAAACGCCCGATCGTCACCTCGTGTTCATAGAATCGGAGAATCCGGCTGCTATGGGGGGGCAGCTGGCCCGTGTCTCCTTTCGCCGGCCGCTCCGAAGTTACGAGCCGCTGTCGAGGGGCGAAGGCTACTACCTTTCTCCACGTCCGCTCGCAGATGGAAGAGTGGTTGTCTCGTATACCCGGGGCAGGGAGAGCTACGGCCTGTACTACTTCGATGCGGGGAAGGGCGGCGCCGGCGCAAGAGTCTATGACGATCCCCAATGGGACGACCTGGACGCCCAGGCCGTGGAGCCCCGACCGGAACCCACAGGGTTGATCAGCTCGGTTGTCGAGAAGCTCAACTGGGGTGATCTGCACTGCATCAGCGTCTACGACTCTGATCGGCCGGAGATGGCCCGGGTCAAGAAGGGGGATGTAAAGCAGGTCCGGCTGGTGACCGGCAACCCGGCCCCATTCGTTGGCCGGCCTCCAAAGACGCCACCCGAGATCCGCAAGAGCGTCTTGGGCGTGGTACCGGTTGAACCGGACGGCTCATTCTTTGTCCGTCTGCCCGGAGACACCCCCTTCTACATGGAGTTGCTGGACGGCCAGGGTAAGGTCCTGGAGAGCATGCCACGCTGGATTTGGGTTCGACGGGGAACCAGCCGGGGTTGCATCGGATGTCATGAAAACAAGGAACTGGCGCCTGAAAACCGGGTCAGCGATGCGGTAAGGCGCGGCGAGCCGCACGACATCCGCAGTTCCAGGTAGGGTTGATACCCGCAGCACTCAGGTATTGTCGAAATCGGCGGGGAGGTATTGGTGATTCTCAGTTTCAGCAGGACTCGGATCCGGATGCTCCTGTTCGCGCTGACCGGATTGATTGCTCTGATCGCCCTTGGGAGTCCGGACGGACCCGGTCCCACTTACTTGAAAGACGGCAGCAAGAAGACTTCGTACGCGGCTCCCGAAGACAGCCTGTACAAGTCGCCTGTTCACCTCCTGCTCTCGAGAGACGGGCAGCGGCTCTTCGTTGCGTGCGAGAACACGAATGAAGTCCTCCTTGTCGACACGGCCGAAGGGAAGGTGTCCGGGAGTGTGAAAGTGGGATCATATCCCTTCGGTCTTGCCCTCAGCCCCGACGAGAGCAGACTCTATGTGAGCAACAGGCGGGATCGGACCGTATCGGTGGTTGATATCGCGAAGCTGGCTGTACTGCAGACAATCCCTGTTGGCGACGACCCGCACGGACTGGTGACCGATGCCGCAGGTGAGTTCCTCTATGTGGCCAACCTCTACACGGATGACCTCTCTGTCATCGACACAAGGAACTTCAAAGAGGTGAAGCGTCTCGAGTCCGGGCGCACACCGTTTGAGGTCGCACTGGCACCGGACGGGAAGTACCTCTATGTTTCCAACCAGCTTTCCATGCCGGTGCCGCAGCGGACGCCGCCGGTTCTCGAGTTGACGGTCGTCGATACGAAGCGGCAGGTGGTCGTCGGGCGACGGAACCTGTTCTCCACCGTCATCGGGCAGCACCTGGCGGTTTCGCCCGACAACCGTTTCGTGGTCGTCGCTCTTGAATTGCCCAAGAACCTCCTGCCGGAGACCCAGGTCTACCAGGGCTGGATGGTTACACACGGTTTCGCTGTTGCAGAAGTCGGGCGTGAGGGGAGGATCGCTTATTTCCTGCTGGATGAGCCCAACCTTTATTACGCCGATCCCTACGGCGTCGTGTTCTCGCCTGATGGCAGGCGCCTCTACGTGTCTTCCAGCGGCGTTGACACGGTAACGGTGATCGACACCTCACGATTGTACAAGTTGCTGGACCTGCAGGGCGGCAAGATCGGCCTGTCGGATGCTGCCATCGCCACCAACGCGCGAAATCTCGGAGTCAGCTCCGAATACGTCCTTGCGCGGATCCCCACGCAGCAGAATCCCAAGGACCTTGCGATTTCTCCCGACGGCAGCCGCTTGTACGTTGCGAACCGGCTCGCCGATACGGTTCAGGTGGTCGACACCTCGACGAACCAGACGACCGGATTCATCGGCCTCGGCGGGCCTGAATCGGTGACGGAGCTGCGACGGGGAGAGAGGCTGTTCAACTACAGCAGCATCAGCTTCCAGAAGCAGCTCAGCTGCAACACCTGCCACCCCGAATACCATCTGGACGGGCTGCAGTACGACATCGTGGCGCCGGAGGAGGGAATCGGCCGCGTGCTGCTGGATAACCGCACGATGCGGGGCATTGCGGCGACCGGCCCCTACAAATGGACCGGCAAGAATCCTTCGATCGCGCGCCAGGACGGGCCCCGCGCGGCCCAGCTGTTTTTCCGGTCCCATGGGTTTCAGGCCGACGACCTGCGTGCGGCAGTCAAGTTCATCGAGTCCATCCCGCTGCCTCCCAACCGTTACCTCGAGCCGGGCCGGCGGATGAACGAATTTCAGCGTCGCGGCAGGACCTATTTCGAGAGGGCGTACACCAGGGATGGCCGCTATATTCCCGTGGCGAATCGCTGCGTCACATGCCACCCCTCGCCCTACTTTACCGATCAGCAGCTGCACGATATCGGGAGCCAGACGAATATCGATGATACGGGTGAGTTCGACACACCGCAGATCGGGGACGTGCAGGAGACCGCTCCCTTCCTGCACGACGGTCGCTGCTACACGCTCGAAGAGATCTGGACCGTCTATAACCCGTACGATACCCACGGCGTCACCAACGACATGGCCAAGGAGAATCTGAACGACCTGATCGAGTACATCAAGACGCTCCGGATCGGCGAACCCCTCCCGTACAAGGACCTGTTCACTTCACTGTTTGCGAAGTCGAAAGGTTCCCCTTTCAGGCTGCGCATCGGAGACGTTTCATCCAACACGACGCCTGCGGCCCGTTACGTAGGCAACGAGGTATGCGGCACCTGCCACACCCGGGAGTACAAGGAGTGGCTCGGGACGAAGCACGCACGCACCTGGGTGATGCTCGGGATGGCCGACAAGGCAGGCAAGGTGGCGACCGGCTTCAAGATGACCGAACAGCCGCAACAAAGCGCCGTCTGCCTGGAGTGCCATGGTACTGCTGCGGGCGTTCCCGCTTCGTACCGCGCCGACACGTTCCACGTGGAGGAAGGGGTCCAGTGCGAACGTTGCCACGGCCCGGGCGAAAAGTACGCGACGGAAGAGGTCATGAAGGACAGGGAAAAGGCGATGTCACTGGGATTGATCGTGCCGACCAGGGATGTCTGCATGGGCTGTCACGCCCCCAAGCCTTCGCATGCGTTCATGCTCAGGAAGCCCTTCGATTTCGATTCGGCATATAGCAGAATTAAACACACACACGGAGCGAACAACCCGAATGCCTATGGGATGTAGGGGGTGTTCTCCCTCCCGAATTACCCTTATGGAGCCATCGCGATGAAAAATGTTTTGCGTCCGGCGCTTGCGCTGGCGGCTCTGATCTGCGTTTCCGCCCCTTCAGGCAGGGCGGCCGGGGATGACGTGACGCCGCGAGTCTATACGCACTGGGAATCTTTTCACAAAGAGGACGGGCTGCCGGGAGACAAGGTCTTTTGCGTGGCAGTCGACGGCGATCGCGTGTGGGCGGGTACGGACAACGGCCTCGGCCTCTATGAAGACGGCAAGTGGAGGTCGTACGGAGTCAAAGACGGGCTCTCTTACCCGGTGGTTCTGAGCCTTGCATTAGACCCTGCGAGCGGCGATCTTTGGGCAGGCACGATGAAGGGACTCAGCCGCTATTCGGCAGGGCGCTGGGAGGCGTTTACTCAGCTCAACAGCGGGCTGCCGAATGACGTGGTGTTCGGAGTGGCGGTCGAGAACCAGAACGTCTGGGTAGCCACGACCGCCGGTACCGGGCGCTTCCGGGTCCGCGACAAGAAATGGGACGTATGGACGCCTGCGAATTCACCGCAGCACGAGCCCTGGGGCTATTTCGTCACCTACGCCGACGGGCGGGTATATGCGGCCCTCTGGGGCGGGATCCACGTCATCACCACGAGTGTCAGCTATGTGGACAAGATCCTCTGGGTCTCGACTTACTTCGGCATGAGCCGATACGACGGCAGGAACTGGCGCGGGTACCTCGACAGCGACTCGGGGTTGGCCAGCAATTTCATCAACATGGTCAAAGCCAAAGGTCCGGTCGCCTATGCCTGCACCGATAAGGGTTTGAGTTCGGTCAACGGCCTCTCCAACCGCTGGGTGACCTACGCGCCTTCCGACCCTGCCTGGAAACACGGCAACGCCGCGCCGAAGGGCCCGGTAGAGGGAACGATGGGCTGGGAGGCGCGGATTTACGACGACGCGAAGCTCCTGGAAACGGTCAAGCTCGAACACGGTCTCGCGAACAACCATATCAATGGTGTCGATTTCCAGGGCGAGGACATCTGGGTCGCCACTTCCAAGGGCGTCAGCCATGGAATCTGGAAGGAGGGTAAGGCAGGTGAATAAGAGAACCCGACTGTTCTGCATGCTTCTCCTGGGGGCGTTGGCCTGCAGCCTGGCCTTTGCAGTCCAGAACCCCGAGGGGAATGCGCCGGCCGGTCCGGCACAAACGGAAAAGAAGGCGACCGAGCCGGCAGCGGCGGATGAAAAGACGGCTGCACAGCAGGCTGCCGATGCCCGCAGGGAAGTCCTGTACGGGAATACTCCGGAGGAGCTCAAACCCTTCGGGAAGTTCGTGCAGGAGCCGTACAAGAAGTACTTTGTCGTCGGCGACTCGCCGACCATGTTCTGGGGGCCGGGGCGTGAGAAGCCGCTGGTTGAGGATGTTCCGACCGTCAAGATCGGTGTGATTGCACCGATAGAGCGAAGCTATGAAACGTACATCGGCCGCTCCGTAGTCCGGGGGATGCAGATAGCGCTCGATGACGCCAACGCGGCCGGCGGCTACAAGGGAAAGCCGTTTGAAGCGGTGATCAAGAACGACACCGGCCTGTGGGGGGCGACCGCCAACGAAATCGTGTCGCTGACCTACGAGGACAAAGCCTGGGCTGTAATCGGGACCGTGGATGGCGCCAACACGCACATCGCCATCCGCGTCGCGCTGCGCACCGACATACCG
>JAFNAH010000204.1 GCA_017860075.1 Acidobacteriota bacterium
TAAAGCCATTTCACAGCAGGCGTACGCTCTCGACCGTGAGCGTCACGGCGCCGAAATCCTCTTCGACGAGCCCGGTCAAGACGTAGGGGCGTGACCGGTTCAGCATGTGGCAGAAGCGGGCATAGGCCTGCGGGAAGAAGGTGGTCTCGAAAAGCGCAGTCGTATCCTCGAAGCTTATGAACTCCATCGGTTCATCGTCCTTCGTGGTCACGACCTTGCCCGAAACCCACCACCCCGCGACCGTCACCCGCCGGCCCACATGCCGGTGCAAGTCCGATCCGCGTACCTTCCGCAGGCAGGAGAGCGGCTCGCGGTAGAGCGTCAGCGGATGCCGGCTGATCAGAAAATCCAGGGTTTCGAGTTCATGCTCCAGTATGGTGCGTTCGCTGTACTCGGGCACGCTCGGAGCCGGGACCGGCTCCAGTTCCGGGAAGAGGGACCGCTCCGCGGCGTTCCGGCCGGCCCGTGCCGCGTGCCATGCCAGTGTCTTCCAGATCATCGCGGGGCGCGTCGCTCCACGGGCAATCGAATCCATGGCACCCGCCTTTATGAGGAGTCTGGTGTCCGAGGGATCGATGTCAACGCGGCAGAGAAAATCCTCGAGTGACGTGAACGGTCGCACTTTTCGAGCTTCCAGCAGGGCTTCCAGTCCCGCTTCGCGCAATCCCTTCACCTGCATCAACCCGACGCGGACCAGTCGGTCCTTTCCGTAATACTCCTTCCGGCTTCCGTTCACATCCGGCAGCAGGACCTTCAGTCCCATCCTGCGCGCCTCCGACACATAGGCAAAAGGAGAGTAGTACCCGCCCTGGTTGGTGAGCACCGCGGCAATGAACTCCGCCGGGTAATGCGCACGCAGGTAGCACGACTTGTAGGAAACCAGCGCGTATGATGCCGAGTGCGGCTTGCAGAAGGAGTAGCCTGCAAAACTCATGATCATTTCCCAGACTTCGTCCGCAACTGCGCGGGAAACCCCTCGCCCCGCAGCGCCGCGGTAAAACATCTCCTTGTAGTCTTCCAGTCTCCTGCCGGCCCGCTTCTTCGACAGGATCTTGCGCAGGAGGTCGGCGTCCACGGCGCTGAACCCGGCCATGGCCATCGCGATCCGCGACACGTCCTCCTGGTAGACCATGATGCCGTGCGTTTCCTTCAGCACCTCGCCCATGATCGGATGGAGCGGCTCGTAAGCACCGCCGCGCAGACGGCGCACATACTCACGAATGTACTTGTTGGCAGCCGGCCGGATGATGGAGCTGTGGATGACGAGGTGATCGAAGTCGCCCCGCCCGCATTTCTGCTGCAGCTGCCTCATCGCGGGCGATTCGACGTAGAACACCCCCACCGTGTCGCCTCGCCGGATCAGGTCCTGAGTCATGGAATCCGTGGTCGGGTCCCACGTTTCGTAGTCGATCGTGACGCCGTAATTCTCAAGAATGGCTGCCAACGCGTCGCGGATTACGGCCAGCGAGCGATTGCCCAGCAGGTCGATCTTCACCAGCCCGGCGTCCTCGGCCTGGTCCTTTTCCCACTGGATGATGCGGACCCCTTTCGGCGCCGGCTCCACCGGAACATGGCAATCCACCCGGTCGGGCACGATGACCACGCCGCCGCAATGGACCGACATGTTTCGCGGGTACCCGTCGAGTTTCACGGCGAGCCGGACTATCTCCAGCCATGGCTCTTTCAGGTCCATGTCTTTGTATACGGGATCGTGCGCGACGAACTCCGGCAGGTGACGGATCGACCAGTAGTATCCCATGCGTTGGGTGACCGCCTTGATCTCGGCTTCGGGCAGTCCGTACACCTTGGCGACTTCGCGTACGGCCGCGCGCGCACGGAAACCGACGTGGTTGGCGATCATTGCGGTCCTGTCCGCCCCGTACTTTTGAAAGACGTAATCCAGGACCGCATCCCGCTCGTCCCAGGGGAAGTCGATGTCTATGTCCGGAGGGTCCGAGCGTCCCTCGTTCAGGAAGCGCTCGAAGAAGAGGTTGTGCGTAATGGGCTCGACGTGCGTGATCCCCAGGCAGTAGGCGACAAGGCTGGCCGCCGCCGACCCCCGCCCGCAGGTGCGCGCCGACTGACGGACGATATCCTGCACCACGAGGAAATAGGAGGCGAAGCCCTTGTCCCTGATGATCGCCAGCTCGTGCTCCAGCCGCTTCACGACCGAATCGGAGAGCTCACCGTAACGCCGCTCCGCGCCGCGGTAGCACTGCTCCCGCAAGTAGTCGTAAGCGTCCGACCCGTCCGGTGTCTCGAAGGAGGGGAACACCGGTGCGCCAATGCCCGTGTCGGCAGAGCAACCCTCGGCAATCCGCCCGGAGTTCTCGAGCGCCTCGGGAAGATGCGGATAGCGGCGGGCCATCTGTTCCTCGGGCTTGAACCAGCGGTCTTCGCCCGCCAGCTCTCCCGCCGGGATGCGCGAGAGGCAGGTGTTCAGAGCGATCGCCCGCAGCAGGCGGTGCATCGGGAAATCGGACGGATCGACGAAGTGCACGTCGTTTGTTGCAACCGGCGGGATACCGGACCTGCGCGAAAACCCGACCAGGCCGGTTTCCGTCGCCGGATCGTTGAGCTCGACATAAAGCTGCGATGTACCGTTCTGGGCTGCCAGTGCCTCTAGCAGCGGCAGCGTGTCGCTCAGCACAACCAGATGCTCCCGCTCACGGAGAAGTTCTTCCTTCAGGCTGAAACCCGGGTCGAGGTGGCGGCGCGAGATGATCCGTCCCATCGTTGCATAGCCTGCCCGATCGGACGACAACAGCACGGCTCTCCCGTCTTCCGCCTGCACTTCCGCTCCCGCGATCGGACGCAGCCCGCGCTCGGCGGCATATTGGAGAAACCAGACCAGGCCGTATACGCCGTTCGTGTCGGTCAGCGCCATCGCCGTCATTCCGCGCGCGAGTGCGGCGTCTACCAGCTCCTCAATCCTGTTTGCCCCCCGGCAGAAGGAGTGGTTGGAGTGAACATGGAGATGCACGAACATCTTCAGATGACCATGGACGACCGGCAGGCGGCCAGTTGGGAAACGCGGGGGGCCTGCGGCCCGGCAGGAGCCGCGGATCGCAACTCACAACGCTGAAGGACAGCGGGGCCAAAGCGGGTGCGCAGGGCATCGATGGCAGAGTCCAGCCTGGCCTGGCGCTGATCAGCCTGTTTCGCGAACAACTCCAGCTGAACCGCACCGCGGCTGAGATCCCCAAGGCGCAGGCGGAGGCTGCGCACACGGGTGCGCCGTGTCAGGCACTTCTCCAGGAGCTTCCTCGCGCTTTCGGCCAGCACCGCCGTTGATTGCGACGGGGGAACCAGTGCCATCCTCCCCGAGCCTTCGCGATAATCCGAGTAGCGGATGCGCAATTCAAGCGACCCCGCCCTTTGCTTTTCCGACCGCAGGCGCTCCCCGGCACTCTCGCACATCAGGAGTACAGAGTCGCGCAGCACGGCGAAATCGTTGCTGTCTTCGGGCAGGGATCTTTCCAGTTCGACGGCAGGAGTTCTCAGCGCCGGGTGAACCGGCGTGTCGTCGATCCCCAGCGCGCGCTGGCGAAGGAGAAATCCCAGGCGCCCGAACGCCAGCGCCAGATGAACCGCTTCCACCGCAACGATGTCCCGTATGATACGGATGTTGAGTTCCTCCAGCTGCTGGTGCGTCTTCGGGCCGACACCGGGAAGCAGATCTACCGGCAACGGCGCCAGGAACGAGGGTTCGTCGCCGGGAAGGACCTCATGAAAACCCGTCGGTTTCATCACCACGGAGGCGATTCGGCTCACCATCTTGTTGGAAGCCAATCCTACCGATGTTTCCAGGCGCAACTCCCGCCGGATGTCGTTACGGGCCCGCCACGCGACATCCCGCGGCGGGCCGAAGAGGCGCCCTGTACCGGTAAGATCCAGGAAGGTGTGGCCGTATCCCGCCGGTTCCAAAGTCGGCGAAAAGCGCTGCAACACCCTGGAAATCGCACTCGAAGCCCTTGCGTAAAGCGGCTCGTTGGGTGGGAGGACGGTAACTCCCCGGCAGTAACGAATCGCTTTTCCCAGGGCCATCCCTTTCCGGACACCCGACTGCCAGGCCTCGCGGGAGAGTGCCATCACAAAAGCGCGCGCCGGCCCCACAGGCGCCACGACAACCGGACGGTGCCGCAATTCCGGGTGCACCACCTGCTCCACTGCGACCGCGAAAGCCGCAACATCGACGTGGATGATTTCTCGTTCCATCGTGCCAAAAGACGAGCGGCCAATGACAAATCACAGATCAGCCGGAAAACCTGCCTCGAAAACAGGCGGAGTGCTGGCACCCAAGTGGGCGCGCTTCGCCGAAGCGCGCAATGTCCGCGCCGGCGAGGCTGCCTCAAAACTCCTCATGATACGGGCTTTCAGCCCTTCTCTAATCTATGGGCACCAATCCTGGGGCTCCGCCCCACGCTGATATACGGCGGGCCTTCGGCCCTCAAAACCGGACCGCGTTCAAATCCGTATAGAGCGCTGAAAGCGCGTTCTCATACCAG
>JAFNAH010000205.1 GCA_017860075.1 Acidobacteriota bacterium
CATCCTGATTCGCATCACGGCCTGCAACCGGGCGCCCGAGGCGGCCACGCTTCACCTTCTCCCTACGCTCTGGTTTAAAAACACCTGGTCATGGACCGAAAAAACACCGAAGCCGGCCTTGAAGCAGGTCGGCGGGGCCGCCGCGGCGAGCGTCATCGCGGTTTCGCAGCGGAAACTCGGGCGTCGTTTCCTCTATTGCGAAGGCGACGCACCGCTGTTGTTCACCGAGAACGAAACGAACCACGAACGTATCTTCGGGACTCCCAATCGCACTCCGTATGTGAAAGACGGTATCAACGACTTTGTTGTCCACGGCCTGCGGGACCGGGTCAATCCCGGCAAAACGGGAACCAAGGCCTCTGCGCACTACCTGCTTGCCATCGGCGCCGGCGAAAGCAGGACGGTTCGGCTCCGTCTCACAGAAACCGCTCCGCAATCACTGGAACGGGTGTACGCCGAAGCGGGCGGCGACCCGTTCGGAAGCCACTTCGACGAGCTGTTCAGCAGACGGGTGCGCGAGGCTGACGAGTTCTACGATTCCGTTACGCCCGATTCCCTGAGCGAGGACCAGGGGCGCGTGCTCCGTCAGGCCCTCGCAGGGATGCTCTGGACTAAGCAGTATTACTATTTCGATCTCGAAATGTGGCTTGAGGAGCACAAAGCCCATCCGCCGGTTGCCCTGAAGCGCTACAACGTCCGGAACTCAAACTGGTTCCATATGCTCAACAGCGACGTCATTTCGATGCCGGACAAGTGGGAGTATC
The DNA here is from genome assembly GCA_017860075.1 of Acidobacteriota bacterium. Taxonomy (GTDB): domain Bacteria; phylum Acidobacteriota; class UBA6911; order UBA6911; family UBA6911; genus JACADW01. The sequence continues at coordinate 765 of JAFNAH010000205.1, forward strand.
CATGGTATGCAGCCTGGGACCTTGCCTTCCACACGGCAGCCCTGGCTTTAGTGGACATCGATTTCGCCAAGCAGCAGCTCGGCCTGATGCTGCGTGAGCTGTACCTCCACCCCAACGGACAGATACCTGCTTATGAATGGAACTTCGGCGACGTGAATCCGCCGGTCCACGCCTGGGCCACGCTGTTCATCTACAGCGCCGAGAAGGAGCTCACCGGCAGCGGCGACCTCGAATTCCTCAAGCATGCCTTCCAGAAGCTGCTGCTGAACTTCACCTGGTGGGTAAATCGCAAGGATCCCACTGGCCGGAACACCTTCGAGGGCGGCTTTCTCGGCCTGGACAACATCGGGGTCTTCGACCGGAGCGCTCCGCTCCCCACGGGAGGACATCTGGAGCAGGCTGACGGCACCGCCTGGATGGCTCTCTTCTGCCAGAACATGCTGGAGATCGCGCTTGAACTGACCCTCCACGATCCGGTCTACGAGGACCTCGCGGCCAAGTTTGTGGAGCACTTTCTCTGGATCGCCGGAGCGATGGACCGGATCGGCGAAAATGAAGATGAAATGTGGGACGAGGAGGATGGATTCTTCTACGACGTGTTGCGGTTCCCGAATGGTGAGGCCATTCGATTGAAGGTCCGTTCGCTGGTAGGGCTGCTCCCCTTGTGCGCCACGACGGTCTTCCCGCCTGGCCTTAATGAGCGGTTCCCGGACCTCATTCAGCGGGTAACGATCTTCCTGCGCCGCCATCCGAAGCTGGCTGCGAATATCGGGCCCGTCGACATGCGCGGTGTCAACGGCCGGGGACTGCTGGCCGTATTCAGCAAGGGAAAACTGTGCCGGGTTCTCTCCCGGATGCTGGACGAAAACGAGTTCCTCAGCCCTTATGGAATCAGGTCCCTTTCCCGTCATCACCTTGACCATCCATTCACGTTTGGGGCTCACGGTGAAGAGTACAAGGTGGGCTACCTGCCGGCCGAATCCAATACCGGGATGTTCGGCGGAAACTCCAACTGGCGAGGCCCGGTCTGGTTGCCGGTGAATCTGTTGCTCATCCGCGCGCTGCTGCAGTTTTACCTGTATTACGGAGACAATCTCAAGGTGGAATGCCCGACTGGCTCAGGCAGGCTGATGAATCTGTTCGAGGTGAGCAGGGAGATATCCAACCGTTTGGCAAGCATCTTCCTGCGTGATGAACACGGGCGACGTGCGGTCTACGGTGGAGCCACAAAATTCCAATCCGACCCGCACTGGCGCGACAACATTCTATTCTACGAGTACTTCCACGGTGACAACGGGGCGGGAATCGGTGCAAGCCACCAGACCGGTTGGACCGGAACAATCGCCCGACTGATCCAGATGTTCGGACATCTGGATCCACAGAATCTCCTGAAGGGCGGCTCGACTCGGCCGGTGACGAAGCTGTACAGGGAGGAAGTGTGAAGCATTCTCGGCCAGGGGTTGCTGAAACCGCAACGCTGAGCGCTTGACTGTGAGCCGGCGGCCTATTGTTGATTCCCGGAATCCGCGCCCGAATGATCGGGGCAAAGTACCGGTCTTCCAGGCCTCGGCTAGTTCTTTTCCTCTACCAGGCCGGCAGCGGTGGTGAATCGTGGTGCGATATCCACCGGCACGTCGCGCAGCCGGTCCAGTGCCTGCTGGACCTCGGGGCGAATCACAGCCAGCCTGGCCAGCATGTCTTTCGCTCTGGGGTAATTCCCTTCCGCCTCCAGCGTCATGATCTCGCGCGTGAGAGCCGTCACACCCGCGACGATCTTTGCCCGATCCACAGAGTGCGTTCCGTCGGTCTCCCTGCGAAACGCGCCGCGGTCCAGGAGGTAGTTCAGTTGAATCGCGGTTCCACCCCCGTGCGCTTCTCCGATGCCGAAGCGAATCGACCGGAAAGCCGACGCGAGGAACGTGCTGTACATGGTCTCGCTCAGCGCCCTATCCACCACCCCCTTCTCGACGAGGTACTGCAGGGCAAAGAGCCCCGAAATGTCGGCCTTCGCCTCCTCAATCACACTGTAGGTTTCCTTCAACTCCTGGCGCACGGTTGTGGCCCGACCGCGCACGCGTATTTCGTGCGGGCCGAGTCCGTGCATCAGTTCGTGCATCAGCGTGTGAGCGAAGAATGCATCAAAGGAAACCTGCTTCTGATTTCCCGCGGGCAGCACCAGCCGCGCGATCGGCGCCAGCACCATCTTGAACTTGGCCTCCTGGACGTTCCGGAGCATGACGCGCTTGGAACCCTTTTCGCGGATAATCCGTTCGTCGTTCGGCAGGTTGAACGCGACCGTCTGAACGCCGCTCGCCGCGTCGCCCGTTGCCAGGATCTCGTTGACGACCCGAATCGGAGCCAGTAGGCCCAGCCGTGGATTGCGGTACGCGGGATCAATGGGCAAGTGGTTCTCGATGTCCTGCAGATGGGATCCCATCTTCGTCAGCCTGGCGGTTTCGGCCTCATCTTTGATGGTGATGAAGGCTTCGAAGGCGGCTTTGGCGTTGAACAGCGCATCTTCGTATACTTCGTAAGGTCCGATGGTCGGCTCGATCGTAGCGTCCAACTCCATCCAGGCCAGGTCGCTGTCGTAATAATCGTTCGAGAGGAACGCATCGGCCCGCTTTGTCAGGAAGGTCTTGAGAGTGGGTTGGTCGGTCAGCCGCGCGGCGTCACGCAGAAGCCGGCTCGCGATGTCGAGCTCTCCCTGATACTCCATGCTGTAGGGCACGGCGACGAACCCTCCGGGGCCTTCCCCGGTATGCCGGCGTATCGCCGTGAAGAACCCGGTGGCACGTGCCCGTTCCGCTTCGGGCAGGGACGCGAACCACGCTTCAAGTTCTTCCTTCGTTGCACCCGGAGGGTAAAAGTTGGCGCCCGGAGGTTTCGGGCCGAGACCCGAAAGGATCGGCCCGTTGTCATCGAGCCTGGACCAGGGTCCCTTGTTCAGGAGGAAATACTGTAGCCGCGCCTGACCCAACGGCGAATCATCCTTCAGGAGATACAACAGCATCGTTTCGTTGCCCGCCCAGACCTGGCGCAGGAACAGTCCGTCCATGATCCATGCCGCCTGGACAAGCCGCGTCAATGCCTGCCGCTCCGACGCCGGCAGTCCCGAGATATCGGCACCAATGTCCACAGGCGCGAACCGCTTTGCCATCGCCTGGAGCTTGGCTTGATCGGGTATCTGCGGGGGCGAGCCGGAATAAACAAGAGCTACCATTAGCGCTGATGAAGCCAGCAGGAGCGGCAGGATCGTTCTGAGCATAGGCACCTCGCCAGGAGGGACGCGGAGTTGAATGCGCATGGTAACAGCCCTCCGGTTCAGACTTATATGCGCTTCCGGGAAGGGGGTCAAGCGGCAGAGCAAGTCCGTCCTGCCCGCGCGGGCACCGCACCGATTGTCCGGCGTTGTCCTGGGAAGCGCGACCACCGCACGCATGAGTTATTGTCCCCTTTTCTGATATATTCATGCCCATGCCAAAGGGGAATCGTCTGCGCTTCGTAGGATTGATCCTCGTCGGCGTGCTGGCGGCTTCGGGCGTCGTATGGTTCTACCGTGCCAACAGGGCCGGCTCCCCTCAGGCGAAGAGACAAAAGGCCGAAACGGACGGATACGTCGGATCCAAGAGTTGCCGCGATTGTCACGAGCGTTTCTACAAGCTCTGGTCCACCTCATTCCACGGCCTTGCCATGCAGCCGTATTCCGCCGGACTTGCGCAGCAACTTGGTCAAGCCGCT
>JAFNAH010000206.1 GCA_017860075.1 Acidobacteriota bacterium
TTCCATCACGTTATCCTGAGCCTGAACCGGGCCGGCGCCGGGCATCACATAAATCCCATATCGCTGTGTGCGCTCTGTGCCCGTCCGGGTTTCGGCGATCCGGTTGCCCGTGATTACGATGTTGCCGGCGTGAGGCTCCATGTAGAAGCCGTATCCCTGCTTCGCGTCGCCGTTGTCGAGGATCTTGTTGTCCTTGAACGTATTCCGGTGGCCGCTGTTGCTCGGTGTTTCCTGCCGGAAGAGGACGCCGCAGAAACCGTTTCTTGAAACGGTGTTGTTGACGAAGGTGTTGTCCGTGTCCTTGTGTCCGATCGAGATCCCGTGTTGCCCGTTGTTCTCGATCGTGTTGTTGAGGAACTGACCGTGGCGGACACGCCAGCAGAGGAAAAGCCCCACCTGCCCGTTATCGTGGATAAGACAATCCTTCACTGTGGGCCGGTCGCTTCCCGTGCCTGGATGTATGCCGAAGCCTGTGTGACCGTATGATTCGGAATTCAGCACCTGGACGTTGTCCGTTATCTGAAACGAGATGCCGTCGCCGTTGTAGTTCCTGGCCACGCAGTTTCTGATCGTGATGTCGCGTGCGATGTAGGCGTAGATCGCGCCGCCGCGGCATCCGTCCAGGTAAGCATTCTCATCCTTGTTGCCGTCGACTGTCAGGTTTTCAAAGACAACTCCCTCCGCTTCCACCGCGCAAAGGATGGGAAAGGTGTTGCGTACAATCGCATGCTGCTCCGAGACGTTGTAGTCCCGCAGCGTCATGGGGCGTATCCTGAGAAGGTTGCCCTCGACCGCCGTCACCGTCGTGACACTGACGTCCCATCCGCCCTTGAGGGTATCGTCCATTACGCTCAGCCCCATGCCCGGCTGAAACTTGCCGGGCTCGGCGACTCTCAGCTGGCTTTCACCGTAGTCACCGTCTTCGACAAGCCGGCTTTCGACGCCTGCGCTCTTCTTGAGGATGGTCTGCCCCGCAACGCCGCGGACGGTTACTTTCGAGGGAATGAACAGGCTGTTGCGCATCTCGTAGGTTCCGGGACCTATTTCGAGCGTATCCCCCGGCCGCAGCAGTCCGGCCGCCTTTTGCAGGGCGGCATCGTCGCTGCCGATGACGTCGGCCTGTCCGGTTTGCGCCACGGTTACGGTCCGCGGGCCTGTAACCTGCCCGCCGCGGTCGCGGCACCCCGCGATGGCGAACAGGCAGAGCGACAAAAGGATGAATCTCACGATCATGGCTTTATCCATATAACCTCCGCTATGGGTTCCAAATTTCGGGGACAGGATAGCAGGAGCCTGCCGCCAATCATCCAGATAATGTGCAAGTTTGTTGAATGCCCTGCGCGCTTTGCCTTCCCGGACCTCGACTTGGACCTGGACGTGGAGGCAGACCATCCTCTCTCACAACTCCCATCTCAACAGTCGGCATGCTCACAAGAATATGCCGAGTTCAATTCAGTCCGGGTCTTAGTCCAGGGCGAAGTCCAAGTCCACGTCCAAGACCGGGTTCGGATGGATGGACATTGCTGCGATCATCGTCGGGCGATGATATGCTATGCGCGCAGATGATCCGAGGAGCCCGAGGAGAGTTTGTCTGCAGTCCGGTAAGGCCATGATCAAATGTTCACCCCGCCTGGTTCTCATCCTGTTTCTTCTGCCAGGCCCGGCGGCGCCCAGTATTTTCTCCCAGACCGAAACGGAGCTGGTCCGAATCAACACTCCCTACGTGCAGACGCCGCAGGAGGTAGTGTCGGCGATGCTCGAGCTGGCACATGTGACCAGCGAGGACACGGTGTATGACCTGGGATGCGGAGATGGGCGCATCGCAATAGCGGCTGCTCGAGACTATGGAGCGCATGCGGTCGGCATCGACATAAACCCCGACCGCGTACGCGAGTCCATGGAGAACGCGTCAAAGGCGGGCGTCACGGGGCTTGTGGAATTCGTGCAGAAGGACTTCTTCGACGCCGACCTGAGCCACGCGACCGTGGTTGCCTTCTATCTGCTCCCCGAGGTCAACAGGGAGTTGCTCCCGAAGCTGCTCCGTGTGCTCAAGCCCGGTACACGCATCGTTTCCCACGCCTTCGATTTCGGAGGCTGGAAGCCGGAGCAGGCCGTCGTAGTGAGCGGCTGTAAGGTTTTTCTCTGGACTGTCCCGGCGAATACGACCGATATCCTTGCCCATCATCCCAAGGAGAGGTGAGATGAGACACGCCGTCATCATCAGGGGATTCCTGTCGGTTTTGCTCTTGTCCTTCTGCATCTCTATTCTGCCCGCGCAGGACCGAACCCAGAATCAGGTCGGGAACTTCTATGAAAAGAGCCTTCACTATACCAACCGGGGGCTCGAGCACTGGTATCTGGCAAAGAACGGCGGATTGGAACGCATCACCGGCATCCCTTTTGAGAAGCTGAGCTGCAACAACTGCCACGTGCGCTCATGCGACACCTGCCATGTAAAGGAGGTTGGCGGCAAGCCGGCCTATTCGACGGGGGCTGCCGGTACGGAGAAAGCCTGCGAGAAGTGTCACGGCATGGAAAGCCTGACCTTCGCCAGGAAGTCCCCGTCCGACCCGACGGCTGATGTCCACTTCGCAAAGGGCATGAAATGCATGGATTGCCACACGGCCCGGGAAATCCATGGCGACGGGACGCTCTACGACTCGATGCAGGCGCCGGGGGCGCTGGATGTGAGCTGCGAGAAATGCCACGCAGACCTGTCGAAGTGCCCGTCGAACGCCGTTCACAAGGGCAGGCTGGACTGCACCGCCTGCCATGTCCGCGACGTCCCATCCTGCTACAACTGCCACTTCGACACGAAGGTCAGCGAGGGCAAGAGTGTCTCCATCCCGATGAAGAACGTGTTGTTTCTCATCAATCATGACAAGAAGGTCACGCTGGCCAACCTTCACACATTCATCTACAGGAACAAGACCCTCATCGTATTCGCGCCCTCATTCTCACACCTGGTCATGAAACAGGGCAGGAAGTGCGGGGACTGCCACGGGAACCCCATCCTGCGGCAGATCAAATCCGGCACCTACAAGCCGGTTGAGTGGCAGGGCGGTGAGTTGAAGACTGCGGGCGGGATCGTTCCTGTGCTCGACGGCTACAACTGGAACTTCGTGTTCCTGAATTACAGCAAGGGACAGTGGGTACCGGTTGAGCAGCCCGCCGCTCCTCTGCTGAACTATTCCGGCTATTCCTCGCCGATTACGAAGGAGCAGTTCGAAAAGCTCGCGGCCCCGCAACCGCCGAAACCGTGAACAACCGGCCATATGCATCGGACATGCCCGCATGCAGAAGGAGGGGTGATGCCTGAGCAACAGATCCTGTATCTGTCCCGTGCCGATGTCGAAGCTGTGAATCTGTCCATGACGACTATCGTCGCGCTGCTCGAGCAAGCTTTCATAGAGAAAGGGCACGGCCGTGTGGAGATGCCGCCCAAGCCTGGTGTTCACACCATGCCCGACGCTTTCATACACGCGATGCCTGCGTACATACCTTCCATGAAGTCGGCGGGTATCAAGTGGGTGAGCGGCTATCCGGCGAACTTCGAGCGCGGTATGCCTTACATAAGCGGGCTGCTCATCCTGAACGATGCCGAGACGGGGGTTCCGTATGCAGTCATGGATTGCACCTGGATCACGGCGTTCCGGACCGGTGCGGCGACGGCGCTCTCGGCCAGGTACCTTGCCCGCCCTGAAAGTGAGACGGTCGGCATCCTCGCCTGCGGCGTGCAGGGGCGCACCAACCTCGAAGCTCTGGCATGCCTGTTTAAGATCAGGAAGGTGTGCGCCTACGACATCCTGCCCGAGGTGCAGGAGCGCTACATCCGGGAGATGAGCCGGAAACTGGGCCTGGACATCGTAGGTGTCAAAGACCCGAAGCAGGCCGTGGTGGAATCGGACATGGTCGTTACGTCGGGCCCCATACTCAAACGCCCTGCGCCCACAATCGACAAGGACTGGCTCAGGCAGGGAACATTCTCGTCCGCGGTGGACTTTGATTCCTACTTTACCGGCGCGGCGATGGCGCAGATGGATCGCATCAGCACCGACGACCACGCCCAGTTCCACTATTACCGGTCCGTCGGGTATTTCCGGCACACCCCAGATCCCTATGCCGATCTCGGCGAGATCGTCACGGGTCTCAAACCGGGGCGGCAGTCTGCGGACGAGCGCACGATGGCCATCAACCTCGGCCTGGCACTGGACGACATGGCCGTCGCACCCGCGATATATAGGGCCGCTCGCGACATGGGCCTGGGAGCCACCCTGCCGCTGTAAAGTTTTGGGGACAGGCTACTCAACCTCGAAATTCTTCTGTATCCTGTCGAACCTTTAAGATGACACGGGAGTAGAGGCAAGGCGGGATTTCGAGGTTGAGCAGCCTGTCCCCAAAATTCAAAATCGACCCGGGCAGGCGCGGTGCGGCATTCGGGAGCATAATCCTCGCATTTGATACAGGAATCGGATCCGGATCGATGCTGCTCGGAATCATCAT
>JAFNAH010000207.1 GCA_017860075.1 Acidobacteriota bacterium
TGCGTGTCACGCCAGAGGGCGTAGGCGATCTTCAGGGGCCGGATACGCAGCAGCTGGCCGTGCTTCAGCCGGAGCCGCGTCCTGAGCCAGAACTGCTGCAGGTCGGCGCGCGAGTATGTGATCCTCGCCGCTATTCCGAAATTGAGGTTGCGGAGCCGGAGCGCCAGACGTGAAGGCACACGCAATCCGGGGAAGTATGCCTTCGCCCTGATGTGAGCGATCTGCAGCTCTGCGGCGTGCAGGTTGCGATGGACCTCGGCCCTGATGCGCTTCACTTCCACCATCAGGCGAAGCTCGGCCTCGCTTCTCTTGCGCGTTTGCAGCCAGAGCTCTTCCATTTCCAGCATCAGGGTGAACCAGCCGCGTGCCAGCGCCGACCAGTCGCGGAGCCGACGCCTGAGATGCATCAGCCTCGATTCCACCGTGAATCCCCGCCGCCTCTCCTTCCGGTCCTTGAGGCGGAAGAAGCCGTGAATCATCGGATGCCCGCCCTCGATCATCACCGAGTTCCTGTACCAAATGAAATTCCGGAAGATGTTCCAGTAGTTCTCCGGATTCGCTTCGGAGAGCACCTGGCGGATATAGTCAAACGAATAGAAACTGCTCCAGGCATCCCGGTACACCGCCGTCCACTCACCGGGACCGAGGTGAGGATGCGGCATGGTTTCATGAAATGCGTCATAGTTGTTGAGGTCCGGATCGATCGGTTGGCCGGTTTGAACCATCTGCAGGTGATCCTGCGAACCCGGAAGCGGGGTCAACATGAAAAAGGACGCCTGCTCCACCTTCAAGTCGCTTTTCAGGCGATCGATATCCTCACGCACGGATTCTGCGGTATCGAAGGGAAAGCCTATGATGTAAGCCACGTGAGTCGCGATCTTTTCTGCGTGCCAGGCAGCGATCATGTCCCGGTAGTCCTGCACGCGGTTCTGGCACTTTCCGGCGCTCTGCAGGTTCTTCTGGTTTATGCTCTCAAGACCGATGAATACCTGGGTGCAGCCTGCGCGCGCGGCCATCGGGATGAAGTCAGGCAGCCTGTACGCCTGCGTGTCCACTTGCATCATGAAGCGGATGGGGATCCCTTCCCGGTCGCGCAACAGCGCCAATTCCTGGAAGATCTCGCGCCAGAGGGCATTCCTGGCGAAGTTGTCGTCGGTGAAGAAGTAATAATCGACACCGTAGCGCTGGTAGTTGTCGCGGATGGCCCGGATGATCGTCTCCTTGGATCGGAAACGCATGGTCCGGCCCTGCACATTGATGATCGTGCAGAAGCTGCAGCGATAAGGGCATCCCCGTCCGCAGTCGATCGTGCCGTAGTTGCTGGCGATAAAGCGTCGCAGGTAACGGTGATGTACGCGCGGCACGGGCCTTGTGGAGAGATCCGGTTTGCAGCCGAGGAAGTTGTAGAGCGGCTTGAGCGTTCCCTCCAGGGCATCCCGCAGGATGCCGGCCCAGGTGTCTTCAACCTCGCCTGCGACCACGGAGATCCCCAGATCCATGAGCTCGCGTATTTCGGAAGGAATATCAGCGAAGAGGGACAACGAGCCGCTGATGTGAAATCCGCCGATGAGAACCTGCAGGCCTCCCTCGCGGAATTGGCGCGCCAGGTCGGCAGCGCGCGGAAACTGATTCGACTGGACCCCGACCAGGGCAATCACGGTCCGGCGTCGCTGAGAATTGGATCTGATGATTCGCCTGATGGGTATCTTCTGGACTGTGTCGTCGAAGATCCGTATTTCGACCTCGATTCCCCGTCCCAGGGCATGCGTCTGCTTCAGCTCGTCGGTCAACCCGGACAGACATGCAAGCGTATTGCTCGGCAGGACTCCACGCAGATGACGGATGACGTAGCCCTCGTCATCGTACTTCGAAGGCCGGATCAGGACTATCCGCAGCTTTTCGGGAGAGACATGTGAATCTGTTTGACGTACGCGCATATGTCCGCTCTATCCGGAAATGGTTCCCGCCCGGTGTGGCAGTGTCCAGATCTTAGAACTCAGGAGCGGCGCTTTCAACGCGGGTAGTGTCAAAGTTTTGTATAAGTTGGACATCCCTTCTGACGCCCCTTATGGATGAATCCCGCTGCTTGTGATAAAGATGACGGCAGGGGAAGGGAGGCAGGACATCAGCGAAGGCCGCAGAAAGACACTGGAGACCGCGGCGGCGGCCGAGAAGGCATGCCTCGCAGGATGCTACCCGAGCAGCCGTGACCGCGAACGCGCGGAGGAATCGCTGGCGGAGTTGGCAGCGCTTGCGGAAGCGGCGGGCGCTCGAGTCCTCGCGCGCATCCTGCAGGAGCGCCCGAACCCGGATCCCGCTACCTTCGTGGGCAGGGGCAAGGTCGAAGAGTTGCGCGCGCTGGTCGAAACCCTGGCTCTCGACCTGATCGTCTTCGACGATGAGCTCTCCCCCGGGCAGCAGCGAAACCTCGAAAACAGGACGGAATGCAAGATCCTGGACCGGACCCAGCTGATCCTGGACATATTCTCACGCCGCGCCCGGACCCGCGAGGGAAAGCTCCAGGTGGAACTGGCACAGTTGACCTACCTGCTGCCGCGCCTGGTCGGGAAGGGAACCCTGCTTTCGCGCCTTGGCGCCGGCATAGGCACGCGCGGTCCCGGCGAGACTCGACTGGAGATGGACCGGCGCCGTATCCGCAGCCGGCTCGCACTGCTGCGGCGTGAAATCGATCGAGTAGGACTGCATCGCCGCCAGCAACGCTCCAAGCGACAGGGGATCCCGGTTCCGGTGGTCGCGCTCGTGGGATACACGAATGCCGGAAAATCCACGCTCTTTAACGCCCTCACGGAGGCCGGCGCGCTCGAAAGCCGCCAGCTCTTCTCCACGCTGGATCCTCTCCTCCGCAGAGTGACGCTACCCAACCGGCTCGAAATGGTTCTGTCGGATACAGTCGGATTCGTCCGCAAGCTGCCGCATGATATCGTGGCCGCCTTCCGCGCCACGCTCGAGGAGGTGCGTGAGTCCGACCTGCTGCTGCATGTCATCGACGTGAGCAGCGCACGCTGGAAGGAGCAGGCATCCGCAGTCGAGGAGGTCCTCAGGGAACTCACGGCGCAGAACAAACCGGCAATCAATGTCTACAACAAAGCCGACCTCCTGCCCGCCGGCACCAACCCCGCCGGATTGACAGGGACGAACGGGGTGCTGGTTTCCGCGCGAACCGGATTCGGGTTGAGGGAGCTCGAGGGCCTGATCGCCCTGGAACTCGAGTCGTTCACGATGCGGCTGGAGTTGAAAGTCCCATACGACCGCGCAGGATTGTTGTCACGTCTGCATGACCAGGGCAGGATCAAGGCGAAGTCATTTGAGAACGACGGGGTTCTGCTGGAGGTGGAGGTTCCACGATCGGCCGTGCGGTCGCTAAGGGAGTACGTGGTCAGCAGACGACCGGCTCCGCCTGTCCGCTCCTGATCGACCGCAGTACAGAGTCGAGAACGCTCATCTGGCGAACGGCGTCTTCGGCGCCGAAACGCGGAGGAGTTCCGTCGATCAGGCACCTGGAGAAGTGCTCGAACTGCTTTACGTACTGGTTTTCTTCCGGCAGCGTCAGAGCCTCGCCGTTGAGGATGAGGGTCGCCTCGGGATCGGGCTGCCACGGCTTGGGCATGAGAATCGTGCCGGATTCGCCCACGATCTCGAGGTGGGTTCTGAAGGGGAGATTGAAAGCGCAATCGACAAGCGCCGGTCCCTTCGCGAATTCGAGCACCCCACTCATCCGCATGTCCACCCGGTACTCCGCGTCGATCTCGCCGCAGGCGTAAACAACGGCCGGTTCATCCTCGAAGTAGTAACGGGCGGCGCTGACCGGGTAGCACCCGATATCCATGACACTGCCGCCTGCGAGATCCGGCTGGAGCCTCACATTGGGTTTGCGCGGGATGGGGAAGCTGAAGGATGCCCGGATGCATCGGACGACGCCGATGGCTCCATCACGGATCGCAGTCTTTGCCCTTTCGTGCTGGCTGTGGAACGGCCACATGAAGGCCTCCATGACCCTGACGTTCCGCCGCATCGCGAACTCGGCGACCTGTCTTGCCTCTGCCGCGCTCGAGGCGAAAGGTTTTTCGCACAGCACGTGCTTCCTGTGGTCCGCAGCTTCCATGGTCCACTTCCCGTGCAGGCCGTTCGGGAGCGGAATATAGATCGCCTGAATGCCGGGGTCCTCCAGCATCTGCTCGTAGCTGCCGTACGCGCGCGGCAATGAAAACTGTGCCCTGAACTCCTCCGCTTTATCCAATGACCGGCTGGCGACACCGACCAGTTCGACGGACTGCGACTGCAGCATGGCAGGGATCGCCCGCCTTCGTGCAAAGTCCGCACACCCGAGAACCCCCCACCGTATTCTATCCATTGGATCTCCCTGCCATTCCCAGCCCGTAAGCCTGCGATCCCGTGCGGCGGGTCTCCGACCCGCCGCGGCGCCTCGGAGAGGCGCCGCACGGCGTGGCAAGGGAGAGGCGCCGCACGAGGCGGTAATTC
>JAFNAH010000208.1 GCA_017860075.1 Acidobacteriota bacterium
GCGCAGCTGCAGGGCATGGCGGGCATCGTTCTGGTAAACGGCCGCCAACCGGAGCCGGATATGCTGAAGAGGGCGGAAGAGGAACATATCCCGGTAATCTCGACGCCTCTTCAGGCATTCGAGGTGGCCGGAATCCTTCATAGTCTGGGGATCCGGGGCAGGAGGACGACCTGAAAGTGTACGCGCTGGACCTCCACACCCATACCTGCCTGTCGCCCTGCGCCGAGCTTGACATGCATCCCGCGGGGCTCGTGGGCGCCGCGGTGCGCGCGACGCTCGATGCCGTGGCCGTCTGCGATCACAACTCGGCGGAAAACATCGCGGCCACGCAGCGGGCGGGACGCTCCGGGAGCCTGGCGGTCATCCCGGGCATGGAGGTGACGAGCGAGGAGGAAGTGCACATTCTCGGCCTGTTCCCGGATCTGGAGTCGGCGCTGGCCATGCAGTCCCGGGTCTACCGCTCGCTGCCGGGGCGGAACGACCCGGATGTGTTTGGCATGCAGGTAGTCGCCGACGAATACGCGCAGGTGCTCGGTTTCAACGATTGCCTGCTTTCGGGCGCCACGACAATGAGTGTCGAGAGAGTAGTCTCTTCGATTCACGGTGTGGGCGGGATCGCTGTCGCTTCGCATGTCGACCGCGAGCGGTTCGGAATCATCGGCCAGCTCGGGATGATTCCGGCCGGCCTCGCGCTCGATGGCCTCGAGGTTTCGGCTCGCACCTCGCTCCCGGCGGCGAGGACGAGATATGCGCGGGAAGTCGAATACCCGCTCCTCTGCAACTCGGATGCCCACGAGCCGAAGGATGTAGGGCGGGCGCTTACCTATATGTTCCTGCAGGAGCCGACCACCACCGAGGTGGCGATGGCGCTTGCCGGTCGGAACGGGAGGAAGATCCTCGGCGGAGGAAGGCCTATGGAGGACCTGGCCCTGCACATCCTGGACATCGCGCAGAACAGCATCGAAGCGGGCGCGACGGAACTTGACATCGAGCTCGCGGAGGAGATTGCGGCGGACCAGTTTGTCATAGAGGTGCGCGACAACGGGCCGGGGATGGATGCGGAATCATTGGCCCGCGCGACCGATCCGTTCTTCACGACACGGAAGACGCGCAGGGTCGGCCTCGGGCTCCCGCTGCTCGCGGAGGCTGCGCGGGCAGCCGGAGGCGGGCTGTCCATCGATTCGAAGCCGGGTGCCGGGGTCCGGGTCAGGGCGACGTTCCGGCACGGTCACATTGACAGGGCCCCGCTGGGGGACATCGAGACAACCCTCATGGTGCTGGTGGCAGGCCATCCGGATCTGCGGCTTCGATTCCGGCACAAGATCGGGGAGCGCGAGTTCGAGCTCGACTCCGGAGATCTCCGGGCGGCTCTCGAGGATGCGGAACTCGGATCGCCCGAGGGCCTTGCGCTCCTGCGGGAGACGATACGTCGCGGCGAGTCCGGCCTCGCGCGGGAAGCCGGTGGCCAGGCTCGCAGCGAAAGCTGAGAGAGGATCAGACACGAATCTGGAGGTTCCACATGGTCGATGTCAGCAAGGTTCAGGATATAGTCCAGCGACACGGTTGCAGGCGGGAGCATATCATCGCCATCCTGCTCGAGTGTCAGGACGAGTTCTCCTATCTGCCGCGTGAGGTGATCGAGGAGGTCGCAGCCGAGATTGATACGCCTCTGAACTCCGTCCTTTCGGTCGCCACTTTCTTCAGGGCTTTTTCGCTGAAGCCGGTGGGCAAGCACCAGGTCCACGTCTGCATGGGCACAGCCTGTAACATCTCGGGCGGCCCGCGCCTGCTGGAGGCGCTCGAACGCGAACTCAAGATCAAGCGCGGAGAAACCACGCCTGACCTCCAGTTCAGCCTCGACACGGTGAACTGCGTGGGCTGTTGCGGTCTGGCTCCGGTGCTCACGATCGGCCAGGATGTCCACGGGAAGCTCAAGCAGTCCCAGATTCCCAGGATTGTGAAGAAGTACAGGCCAAAGGAGGCAAGCGATGCCCAGACTGTCCATTGAGGATCTGAAGAAGATCCGGGAAGAATCCAAAGCCACCCTGACGCTCAGATCCGGTCAGGCAAGGGCCAAGATCACGGTTCACATGGGAACGTGCGGCATATCCGCGGGCGCGCGCGATGTCATGGGAGCCCTGCTGAAGGAGATCGAGAAGCTGGGCCTTACGGACGTGATCGTGACCACCTCCGGCTGCGCAGGCCTTTGCAGCCGGGAGCCGATGGCGACTGTCGAGCTCAGGGGCGAGGCCCCCGTCAAGTATGTCGATCTCA
Organism: Acidobacteriota bacterium; assembly: GCA_017860075.1. Classification (GTDB taxonomy): domain Bacteria; phylum Acidobacteriota; class UBA6911; order UBA6911; family UBA6911; genus JACADW01. Next base: position 2,275 of record JAFNAH010000208.1, read on the forward strand.
AGCCTGAGAGAATCCTGAGGGTGCTCCGGGAACACGTGCTCGAAGGCAAAGTTGTGGTGGATTTCGCTCTCGCGAGCGGTTGTGAAACGACCGCTTAGGCGGTCGGCTGGGAGGTACGACGAATGCCATACCGAACCAACGTTCTGGTCTGTGCCGGCACCGGCTGCGTGTCCGGCAATTCCTTCGGGGTTGCGCAGACCCTGGAAAACGAAATCAGGAAACTCGGCCTCGATCAGGAGGTCCAGGTCATCCGGACCGGCTGCCAGGGTTTCTGTGCGGAGGGGCCGATCGTCATCGTGCAGCCCGACGGCATCTTCTACTGCGGCGTCCAGCAGAAGGATGCCGTCTACATCGCACAGGAACACCTGCTCAAAGGCCGGCCGGTCAGGAAGTTGCTTTATTCGCCGCCAGCCGAGAAGAAGCCCATACCTGCCTTGAAGGACATCCCCTTCTTTGCCAAGCAGAGGCTGGTCGTGCTTCGCAACCGCGGGGCAATCGATCCCGAGCGGATCGACGACTACATCGCGGTGGATGGGTATGCGGCACTGGTCAAAGCCCTGACCGAGATGACTCCGGAGCAGATCCTCGGGGAGATCAAGAAGTCGGGGTTGCGGGGCCGTGGCGGCGGGGGATTCCCCACAGGGATCAAGTGGGAGACGTGCCGGAAGGCCGCCGTGAGCCGGGCGGTTGATCCCGTAGTGGTCTGCAACGCCGACGAGGGCGATCCCGGCGCGTTCATGGACCGCAGCATCATCGAAAGCGATCCGCACTCCGTGGTCGAAGGGATGATCATCGGGGCCAGGGCGATCGGGGCCAAGGAGGGATTCGTCTACATCCGTCATGAGTATCCGATTGCACGCGAGCGGTTGAAGAAAGCCCTCGACCAGGCCAGGGAGTACGGCCTGCTTGGAGAGAATATCTTCGGGACCATGATGAATTTCGACATCGAAATCGTCCAGGGCGCAGGCGCCTTCGTCTGCGGCGAATCCACCGCGCTGATGGCGTCGCTCGAAGGCAAGGTCGGCGAGCCGAGGGCCAAGTACATCCACACCGTGGAATACGGGTACAAGAACCGGCCGACGAATCTCAACAACGTCGAGACCTGGGCCAACGTGCCGCTCATCATCAACCGCGGCGCCGAATGGTTCACCTCCATGGGAAGCGGAGATGTAAGCGAGAATCCGTGGGGCGGCAGCAGCGGAACCAAGGTTTTTTCGCTTGTCGGGAAGGTCAAGAACACCGGGCTGATCGAAGTCCCGATGGGAATTCCGCTGCGCGAGATCGTGTTCGACATCGGCGGCGGGATACCGGAGGGGCGCAGCTTCAAGGCGGTCCAGACCGGCGGCCCGTCCGGCGGGTGCCTGCCTGAATCGGCGCTCGACATGCCGGTGGATTTCGACAGCCTGACCGAAGCCGGATCGATGATGGGGTCGGGCGGCATGATCGTCATGGACGATCAGACGTGCATGGTCGACGTCGCACGCTACTTCATAGCCTTCCTGACGGAGGAGTCCTGCGGCAAGTGCGTGCCCTGCCGCGAGGGCCTTCGTTCTTCGCTCGATGCGCTCAACAGAATCACCCAGGGGACGGGAAAGCCCGACGACATCGGTCTCCTGCGCGAGATAGGCGAGGTGATGCAGGATTGCTGCCTGTGCGCGCTGGGCACGTCGGCCGCCAACCCGGTGCTGTCGACGATCCAGTATTTCAAGGACGAGTACGAGGCTCATATCAACAAGGGCGTGTGCCCGGCGGGAGTGTGCACCGCCCTGATCGAGTACCAGATCGACCCGGAGAAGTGCGACGGCTGCCATGCCTGCGTCCACGGGTGTTCCACGAACGCGATCATCGGCAACGTCAAGCAGGTGCACTTCATCGACAAGGAGAAGTGCATCAAGTGCGGCGCCTGCGTCGAAGCGTGCAAGCGTAACGGCATCCTCAAAGTTCCCAGGAGCCATGCAGCATGAAGACCATAAAACTGAAGATCAACGGAATCGAAACTGAAGCCGAGGACAGGACGCCGATCCTGGCCATCGCGGAAAAGCTCGGGATCAGGATCCCCACCCTGTGCCATCACCCGATCCTGGAGCCTTACGGCGTCTGCCGGATCTGCACGGTCGAGGTCCGGGTCGGCAGGCGCATACGCATGGTCACCGCCTGCAACTACCCTGCGACCAACGGCATCGAAGTGCTCACCGACAGCGAGCGCGTGCG
>JAFNAH010000209.1 GCA_017860075.1 Acidobacteriota bacterium
GCCGCACTGCATTATCAGGCCGAGGAGGCGGGCATCAGGAGTGACACGGTCTTCGATCTTGGTTTGTGCACCTGCTGCAATTCGGAAGAGTTCTTCTCATACCGCCGCGAAGGCGATCGCTCCGGAAGGATGATGGGTCTCATCGGGCGAAGATAGCCGCGGCCGGGCCGGGGTCGACTGGCCGTGCGGTCCCGCAACTGCAACCGGGGTTCCCCTTCGAACGGTGTCGGTATCGGAATCCCTGTCGCAATCGGGACAGGGCAACAACCGGCTCACAAGCGTGAGCGATCGGCGGTGAACGGCTTGGCGGGTCTTGGAGGGAGGTGAACAAGGTCGCCGCGCGCATGCTCTCTCCCTGCCAGCATGCCGCATGCGGCGGATACATCGGCGCCGCGCGGGCGGCGGATGTAGGCCGTGATGGAATGGCCGATCAGAATCTCCTGAAATGCCAGGATCCGGCTCTCGCTCGGGGCCTTCAGTCGCAGCCAGGGATCGGCGTTGAGTGGAATCAGGTTGATCTTCTTCTTGAGTCCCTTCAGCAGGGCCGCAAGCCGGTGGGCGTCCTCGGGAGAGTCGTTCACGTCGTCGATCAGTACGTACTCAAAGGTAATGCGGCGCCTCTTTTCGAGCGGGAACCTGCGGCATGCTTCGAGCAAGGCGGCGATGTTCCATTTCCTGTTGACGGGGATGAGCTGGTCCCGGACCTCATCAGTGGTCGCGTTCAGGGAGATCGCCAGGTTCGGTATCAACGGCTCCGCTGCCAGCGCCTCGATACCGGGCACCACCCCCGATGTCGAGAGCGTGATCCGACGGGGTGAAATGGAGAGGCCCTCCGGGTCTGCCATCAACCGGATCGCCTTCATGACATTGTCGTAGTTGTGCAGGGGCTCGCCCATCCCCATGATCACGATGTTGAGCCGCTTCGAGGGGACCGAGCGATCCGCGCGGAGGGCCAGCACCTGCCCGACGATTTCTCCTGCGGACAGGTCGCGTCGCATGGGCAGCCTGCCCGTAACACAGAACAGGCAGCCGACTGCGCAGCCGACCTGGGTAGAAATGCAGATGGTGTCGCGCTTCTCCTCGGGGATGAAAACGGATTCGATCTTCATTCCGGGCGAAACCTCGAAGAGATATCGCCGTGTCCCGTCCCCGGAAGCGAAGGTGCAATCCAGCCGGGGCAGTGATATCGAAAAGCGCTCGGAAAGCCGCCCGCGCAGGTCCTTGCCCAAGTCGGTGAAGTCCGCCCACGATCTGTTACAGCGGCGGTAGATGCCGGCGTAAATCTGCCGGGCACGGTACGGAGCCTCGCCCATCGCGGCGATGGCGGATTCGATCTCGTTCAAGTCGGAGCCAACAAGGTTGGGAAGTGAACCTGTCTCGGGCTGCATGCTCGTGGTCACCATCCAAGAAGATACCACGAGGTTCGCACGGTCCTTGCAGGAGGAGGCGGGGAGCACCGTCAACCCGGCGGTTTGATCGCCGCCGGAAACGAAGCCCCAAGCATTGGCGGTCAGATAATCAATGTCGGCCCGGCAGCGAAGTTGCGGGCACCTGCGGGCTGTGGTAGTAATAGGCAGATTCGATCTGCGCTCACACAGGAATCCGAATGGACGTCCGGAAAAGGGAGTTCAAGAACGGTCTTGTCGTTGCGACAGAAGTCATGCCGTATCTGCATTCGGTCTCGATAGGAGTCTGGTTGAAGGGCGGATCACGTTTCGAGACCGAATCCGATGCCGGCATATCGCACTTCATAGAGCACCTGCTTTTCAAGGGGACGCGGACGCGGTCGGCGGCAGCGATCGCCAAGGCGATCGATTCCGTCGGGGGCCAGCTGAACGCGTTCACCGACAAAGAGTACGTCTGTTTCTACGCGAGGGTGCTCAACCGGCACCTTTCGTTCGCTTTCGGATTGCTTTCTGACATCGCACTCAATCCGACGTTTCCTTCTGAGGAGATGGAGCGGGAACGCGAGGTGATCTTCGAAGAGATCAGCATGGTAGAGGATTCTCCGCAGGAACTGATCCAGGACATCTATCAGGAGTCGCTGTGGAAGGAGCATCCGCTGGGGCGGCCGGTATCCGGGACGCGGGAGTCGGTGGCGGGAATCACCCGTGCGCAGGTCAAGCGTTTCTTCGACCGGAACTACACCGCAAAGAACACCGTGATTTCGATCGCGGGCAACATTCGTCATGATGAGGCCTCCAAGCTTACCGCCCGTCACTTCGAAGGGCTCATCCCCGGCAAGCGCCTGAGTCCCGGGGGAGCGCCTGAATTCAGCGCGGCGCGCGTCGTGCGCCAGAAGCCGAACCTGGAGCAGACTCACATCTGCATGGGAGCGAAGTGCCCTTCCCTAACCTCGGATGAGCGCTACGCAGTGCAACTGTTGAGCAACATACTGGGCGGAGGCGTCAGTTCGCGCCTGTTCCAGAGCATCCGTGAAAAGCGGGGACTCGCGTACTCCATCTACTCGGGGCTGAATCTGTACCGCGACGCGGGGACGATTTTCGTTTACGCGGCGGCAGCCCCGGACAAGACGGCCCGGGTTGTCGAACTCGTCGTGCGCGAGATCGCGAAGATGTGCAGGCAGGTTGTGCCGGCGCACGAACTCCGGCGCGCCAAGGACAACATGCTGGGGTCGATCATGCTCAGTCTGGAAAGCTCCGCGAGCCGGATGACGCAGCTGGCCCAGCAGCAAATCTACTTCGAGCGGTTCTACACGGTCGAGGAGGTGGTACGCGAGATCGAGGGTGTCAGCGCAGAGCACATCCGGAGGCTCGCGAACGAAATCTTCGAACAAAGAACGCTTGCACTGACGCTCCTGGGAAGCCAAGATGGGCGCGGACTCGAGGCGGTAGACCTGAGGGTGTGAGAGGATGGGGCTGGAAATAACCGTTCTTGGCAGCGGGAGTTCGGGAAACGCTACCCTGGTCAGTGACGGCGAAACCCGTATACTCGTCGACGTCGGGTTGAGCGGGCGGGAAACGGCTCGGCGGCTCAGGGAATGCGGCCTGGAACCGGGTTGCATATCGGCCATCGTCATCTCGCACGAGCACGGCGACCATTGCCGCGGCCTTGCGCCCTTCGTGAAGAACCTCGGGGTGCCGGTATTCATCAGCGCCAGCGCGCTGGCCGCATCCGAAATCGAACTTGAGCCGAGGCGTGTGCAGCGGATTCAATCGGGAGTCCCGTTTGACATAAACGGGATCCTTTTCACGCCCTTCGATATTCCGCACGACGCCGCGGACCCGATGGCCCTCACGATCGAGCGGCGAGGCGTAAAAGCAGGGATTGTCGTTGACCTCGGATACATCTCGAACCTCGTGGTGGAGCGGTTGCGAGGCTGTGACTGTATCGTGCTGGAGTCCAACCACGATCTGCAGATGCTCCGGGTGGGGCCTTACCCGTGGGCACTCAAGCAGCGTGTCATGAGCAGGCGCGGGCATCTCTCGAATGAGAGCGTGGCCCGCTACCTGGCAAACGAATTCGATGGGCGGGCGAGGCACGTCGTTCTTGCCCATCTCAGCAAGAAGAACAACCTTCCGGATCTGGCACTGGAGTCGGCGCGGAGAGCGCTCGAGGAGCGCAGCATGCTTCTCTGCAACCAGACCCGGCTCGAGATGGCCGGTCCCGACACTGTCAGCAAGACTTACTCCTACTGAAGGCGATTACCCCGAAGCTGGAGACTGCATCGGGGTCAGCGGAGGATTCAGCGCCATGATCGACCGTTATTTCCCTCGTGATCTCGCCGAAATCTGGTCGGATGAAAACAAGTTTCGTTCCTGGTTGAAAGTGGAGGTCGAAGTCTGCCGCGTGCTGGCCGAAAAGGGATGGATTCCCGCAGCCTCGATGGAGAGTATCGAGCGCAACGCCAACTTCTCGCTGGAGCGGATCGTCGAAATCGAAAAGAAGACTCACCACGACCTGATCGCTTTCACGACCAGTGTCGCCGAGTTCGTCGGACCGGATTCGCGTTTCATCCACTGGGGCCTGACATCAACGGATGTCGTGGATACGGCGCAGGCTCTCCAGCTCCGGGCTGCGAACGAGATCATCCTCGGGGCGATAGACGAGTTTATGGAGGTTCTGGGCCGCCGGGCGCAGGAGCACAGGAAGACGCTGATCATGGGGCGTACGCACGGCGTTCATGCGGAGGTGACGACGTTCGGCCTCAAGCTCGCCGTATGGTATGACGAGATGCGCCGCAACCGGGAAAGGATGAAGCGGGCTTCTGAGGCGGTGAATGTGGGGAAGATATCCGGGGCGGTGGGGACCTATGCCCACCTGGACCCCGATGTCGAGGCGAAGGTATGCGAGCGGCTGGGAATCAAGGCCGCCCGCATTTCCACCCAGACACTCCAGCGCGACCGTCACGCCGAATACCTGAGCACGATTGCCATCGTCGGATCTTCGCTCGAAAAGTTCGCGACGGAGATTCGCCATCTCCAGCGCACCGAGGTGAGGGAGGCCGAGGAACCTTTTGCAGC
>JAFNAH010000210.1 GCA_017860075.1 Acidobacteriota bacterium
TGGATCCGGCTGTCGAGGTTGGGTTCCACTATGAATTCAAAGGTGGCGCACAGCACCCCCTCATAGAATTCGGCTGAGTTCTGCAATGAGCCGGGCTTCCCGTCCGGGTTGAGGATCGTCAGGGGCGCACTCTCTATCACACTCAGGTGCGACTCGGTGAAACGCCGGTTCGCCTCCGTGATCGCACTACTAAAGAACCGTACGCAGGCGTCCACGATCTCGGGAGACATGCCGTCATCGATCTTACCTTCGGCACCCTGTATCACGTCCCCGAGGCGGAAGAAATCATTCGTCCGCACCAGCATCAGCGCATTCCCTGCCAGGCCGTGCGTGTACCGCACTTCCATCGCCGCAGTGGCTTTGGTGGCCGTCTTGAGAATCGACTGGAGACTGGTCTTTTCAATCCGGGTGCACGCGGTGAACGCCTTCTTCTGTGTCACCGCCTTGAAAGCGCTCTCCAGGCCCTGTTCGAGGCAGATGGCCAGCGCCTTCAGCACCTTTTCACCGCTTTCGACGTTTACGAAATGGATGTTGTCTTTCACCTTGGCCTCACGAGAGTTCAGACCTAAACGTTGTATTCCCTGGATATCTCGAACGCCTTCTTGCCGCGTCTCGCAATCATCCGGCCCTGGAACTTCGCCACTCCGGCGATGCACAGCAGTGCCGGGTCGCCCACCCGCCCGGTGAGCTGAATGACGTCACCGATAGAGATCTTGAGCAGGTCTTCGACAGTGAGACTGCTGTCCCGCAACTCTCCGGTCATGGGGATTGAAGCAGGCTGGAGCAGCCCGAGGATTTTCTCGGCTTCGCTGCCGAGTACCTTCTGGCGCCGGATGTTCCACTGTTGGGCAAAACGGTGGCGATTGGTCTTGAGCATCCGCGAGGGTACGCAGATGTTCATCATCCCTGAATTCTCTCCAACCTTGATCTCGAGCCCCACCGCAACGACCGTTTCACCGGGCGCCACGATCTGGAACATCTGGGGCTTGCTTCCCATTCCGTCGAGGTAGAATTCGATGTCCATTATTGGGCGCCAGGCTTCCTTGAGATCGCGCATCGCCAGCTTCACCACTCCCTCGATGATGTTGAGCTCGATCTCGGTCAGGCTCCGCTCTCCCAGCGGTGTGTTGCCCGGTCCACCCAGGAGCATGTCGATCATCGGGAACACGACGGAGGGGTTCAGCTCGAGAGCGACGTTGGATTCGAGCGGCCTCATGCCGAGGCTGGAAAAGAGCGTGGGATCGGGGAGCAGTTTCAGGAAGTCCGAATACGGCACCTGGTCGATCGAAATGAGGTTGACATCCACGAAGGCCCGCAGGTACGCCGAGAGCGAGGAGGCGAAATTGCGCCCGAAGTAATCGTAGAGAAGGTGCAGCGACCGGATCTGATCCTGCGAAATGCGGTCGGCGCGGTGGAAATCGTAGTTCGCGACCCGGCGCGGCACCGATGCCTCCTGCATTTGACCGAGGCCAAGGTCGTCGGCAGCCATGGCCGAAAAGAGGGCGCTGATTTCGTCCTGCGAGAGTATCTTGTCCATGCTCCAGACCTCCGGCTAGTCCTGGTCCTTTACCTTCCGCAGCTTTGTGCGCAGCCTCAGCATGGCCTTGGTGTGCAGCTGCGAAACACGCGACTCGTTCACCCCCAGCACCTTGCCGATCTCCTTCATGGTGAGCTCGTCGTAGTAGTAGAGCGAAACTACCAGCCTCTCCTTCTTCGGAAGGGTATCGATGGCTCCGCCGAGGATGCCGCGCACCTCCGACTTGTGAAACACGAAGAAGGGGTCCATCTGCGGGGCATCCGGCACGTACTTCACCAGGGGCTCGCTGTTTTTCTCGTCGTCATGGGGAGCCAGTTCCTGAAAGCTTCCGAGATTGAGCCCCTTGATCTGGTCGATCAACTCGTAGTACTCCTCGAGCGTGATCTCCATCTCGTCGCAGACCTCCTTGTCTGACGCGGGGCGGCCGAGTCGCTGCTCGAGCTCGCGGTAGACTTTTTCCAGGTCCTTGCTCTTCTTTCTCAGCGAGCGAGGAGCCCAGTCGAGGTTTCTCAGGCTGTCGAGAATCGCCCCCTTGATGCGGAGCTCCGCGTAGGTCTTGAACTTTACGCCGCGCGAAGGATCGAACTTTTCTATCGCGTCCAGCAGTCCGAGCACGCCGGCACCGACAAGATCGTTGAGCTCGACATGTGACGGAAGCTTGGTGGAAATCCGCTGAGCGATGTACTTGATCTGGGGCAGGTGCTCGAGGATCAGCATTTCGCGCTCCTCGACGTGATTGAGGGCCGAGTGGTCGTAAGCTGCGGATTGGTGTGCGGATTCAAGCATCTTGGCACCTTTCACTGCGCAGGGTTTGAGACTCATCTTCCTGTTCCCTGCAGGCTATTCGATTGGCCTCAGACACGCCTTGCGAGCCTGAAGACCGGGTTTACTGCCATTCGAGAAGTTCCTAGTTAATCCAGTCATTCAAGAGCTTTTCCCAAACCATGTTGTCCGCCATGCGCGCCACGCCTGCCTGCTGCGAAATCGAGCGGGCGAGCTGCCGGAAGCAACGGCTTGCGGGGGCATCGGGAAACTGGCATGCCACCAGCACCTGGCCGCGCACGGCCTGGGTGACATGGGGATCCCGTTCTATGTGCCCGAGATAGTTGATGTCGCGGCCAAGGAAGCGCCGCACCACCGAGTTGATCTGGCCGAATACCTCGCGGGCTTCTTCTTCCCGCTGTACCGAGTTGATGATCACCTGTACCGGCTTCGCCGGGTCTTCCTTCAGGATTATCTTGATGATCGCATACCCGTCGACGATCGCGGTTGGCTCGGGCGCGCTCACCACGATCACCTCCTGGGCAGAAAGAAGGAAATGGATGACATTCCGTGAAATCCCGGCGGCCGTGTCGATCAGGAGGTAGTCCGTGTCCGAGTGGAGGTCGGCAAAGCTCTCGACCAGGAAGTCACGCTGCTCGGATGTGAGTTCCGCAAGCCGCTGCAGGCCTGAACTCGCCGGTATGATTCTGATTCCGTTCGGTCCCTGGATCATGACCTCGGTCAGCGACTTGTTGCCGAAAAGCACGTGCCCGAGATGGAAGCGCGGGGTCAGGCCCAGGAGCACGTCGATATTGGCCAGCCCGAAGTCGGCGTCGAGCACGACGACCTTCTTACCCAGCTCTGCCAGGCTTGCCGCAAGGTTCGCCACCACGTTGGTTTTTCCGACTCCGCCTTTGCCGCTCGTCACGGCAATGATCCGGGTCCCGGTGGAGCGCTCTCGCGATGTCTCTCCAGACCTGTCCTCGGAGGCCATGCGCCGAAGAGTGGAAGCCTGGTCCCGGGAGGGTCCGAAGATCCGGTGTGTCGCTGATGTGGTTTTCGCATTTCGCACAAGTAACTCCGTCACTCAATTCAGTACGAGGTTAACGATCCGTTCCGGGGGCGCTACGTGAAAGTCCTCTGGCACCCGCTGCCCGTCGCTGTAGTAGCGCGCGGGTTTGCTCGTCCGCACCAGTTCGTTGAGAATCGGTCCCAGAGTCGTGGTTTCGTCGAGCTTCGTGAAGAGCAGGTGATCGGGTTCGCAGCACTGGAACCTCGAGATAATTTCGGGGATGTCTTTCTGCTTGGTCGTGGCGCTCATGACCAGGTGGCACTCGGCATCCCGGAAGCTCTCCAGGAACCGGCCGAGCTCGAAGACAGGACCGGCATTGCGAGGGCCGTGGCCGGCAGTGTCGACCAGGATGTAATCCCGCTGCGAGGATTCCCCGATCGCCCGGGCCAGCTCGGCGATGTCGGGGACAAAACGGAAAGGCATGCCCATCAATCCCGCGTAGGTCTTCAGCTGCTCCACCGCGCCGATGCGGTAACCGTCGAGGCTGAGGAGCACCACCTTCTTCCGGTGCTTCAGGGCCAGCCTGGCTGCCAGCTTGGCGATGGAGGTGGTCTTGCCGACACCGGTCGGACCTGCGAAAACAACGACTCTTTTCCCCGGCAGGCCGTCGGGCGGGTCCGATCGCTTGATCCTGCTGCAGGCTGCGGAGACAACGGCCCGCTGAAACGCCGGCATGCTCTGCCGGTCCTCCGGGCGCAACAGGCTGCAGGCATCCTCGAGCAGCTGTGAAGCCAACGGTTCGCTCACTTCCTTGGACAGAAGGATCCTGCGGAACTCCTGAACCGAGGCATCACCCGGGATCGACGGGCGCCCCGCAGCGGTCGCAGGCTCTTCGCCGTCATACAACGTCGGCAATTCGAGGGACGCCGCACCGGCCGGTTCGCTCATCTCGAGAGCACTCGGGGCGATCGGACGGCTGAACTCATAGGTATCTTCAGGGCGGAGGACCCGGGAATCGCCGCGTTCCGTGACTCGCTTGCGCCTGCTCAACAGAGTACTGTCAGCTTCCGTCTTTTGCCCCGCAAGACCCTCGTCGTCCACGGCCGCGACCACCTCGAATCCATTGGAAACCCGCCCGGGGCCTGCCGGCGGAT
>JAFNAH010000629.1 GCA_017860075.1 Acidobacteriota bacterium
CCGGCGCGCCGGGCCAACGCAGTCACAACCGCCCGTTCGTTTGGCGAGGTCTCGTACTGGAACACCTTCTGCTCGTCCCAGCCATTCCGGGCTGCCTGCGGAAGGACAATCTTCAACGGCCGGGTGAAGCCTGGTCTGTACGAGGCCCATGCCGCCGCAACGGCAGCTGCCGCGTCTTTCTCCGACTTCAGATCCACGATCGCGACGTGCGAGTCGGGCTCGGGCGGGTTGAGAAGCACCAGAGTCCCGGTGGTCGTCATCGCCCACCCTGCCGGGACGGTGAACGTCGTGCCCGCGGGGGTGGCCCGCGGCGTATCCTTCTGCACAGTTTCGGCCGCAGCGGGCGGTGCGGGCGCCGCCTGCTGACCGCTGGCGGGAAGAATAAGTGAGAGCGTCAGAGCTGCAACGAGCAACAAAAATCTGGGCATTTTGGCCTCCGTGGATCAAGGCGTCTATTATATGCCGTGGGCATCGCCAAGTAAGCGGGGGAATCCAGGTGGCAGATCAGGCGCGCGCAGGCGGCGCGGCGTGCTCACCTCCTCCCCCGGCGACAATCTGGAGTACTGAGTGGGTGCATGCCGCACGGCGCCCTGGTCATTTCTGTGCTGCAATCTCCGATGCGCTTGAGATGACACGCTCGCGTAGCGAGGGAGGACGGAGGACACGCACGCCAGGGCCAAAGCTCAGAATCCAGCCCTCCAGTTCAGGGGTGTCTGCCACTCGCAGCGCGAGCGTCAGGCAACCCTTGCTGTCCACCGTGGCTTTCTGGCTCGCGTGCCAGATGCGGTCCTTTGCCCACGCCGAGGTCTTCCGGCGACCGCAAACATCCGCACGTCCCGCCGCAGTTGACAGTAAGCGATCAGGTAAAGCGCACCGGCGGCAAACCACAAATGGTAGGGGTCAACCTTGCGGCGCGTCGTCGTGTCGCGCCCGGCCGTGTAGTAACGAATCTCCACCGTCCGGTGATTCGCAATCGCCCGGGCCAGGTGCTCGATCGTTTCCCGGTGTTGCGCGTAACGCTTGTGCGGCCCGATCCCGGCCGTAAACCTTCCCTGCAACTGTTCGACATACTCCCCGGCTGACACCGGGAGCACCGCCGTGGCCTTGGCGAGCGCGGAGTCGAGCGAGTCCTTGATCGGAGTACCCTCCAGGGGACGGGCCAGATCGCGCGTGAATATCAAAGCCATCAGCTCCGTGGCTGAGAAATGGACTGCAGGCACGCGATTGAAGCCTTCCACCAGCTTCCAGCGAACCTGACCGCCCGCCCGATCGGTGTAGACCGGGAAGCGCACTTCCAGGGCCTGAAGATCGCGCCGTATTGTGCGCAGATGGCAGGCGTAGTCTTCGGGCAGAGACTGCGCGATTTCCTGGATCGTGGCCCCTCCCGGCCGCTCCAGAGCCTGCAGTATGAACCACTGGCGAGTTACCTGGTCGTTTCGAGACATAGGGGGTGCGCCGCTCCAATCCCGTCGCCGTCCGCGACGACTATCTTCATCTAGTATCGGACTGCTGCAGGTCGATCGCAACGGCGAGGCCGTGCAGGCGCTGGAGAAGGCGCTCGAGCTGAATCCGAATGCCATCGATGCCCGCTACCATCTCGGCGACGCCCTCGCCGAAGACGGCAGGCTCGAGGCCGCGGCACGACAGTTTTGGTCTCTTGCATGCGATGACCCCGAGCTGAAAGAGCCTCTATCTGTTCCCGGGCTGTCGGCTTTGATGAGAATGGCTGAATGCCAGGGCGCCCTGGGGTGTTGGCCGGAAGCCGTCTCGACGGTCATGCCTGCCGTTTGGTTGTCTGTCTATACCATGGGCCATGTCGCCTACATCCACCAGAGGGCGGGGGAACACCGGCAGGTGGCGCCGGAGGATCCCGAACTGCTGCACGGCGCCGGATACAACAAGATGAAGCTCGGCGACCTGGAGGAAGCCCTCAAGGACCTCGGACAGGCATTGAAGCTCGACCCGAAGACCCCGGATATCTGGTACGACTACGGGATCGTGCTCGCCCGGATGAAACGGAGAAGCGAGGCACGGCCCATCTTCAGGAAGGTGCTCCGACTGGATGCGAGCTTCTTCTGGGCCTGGTACGATCTCGCCTGCCTCGATGCGCTGGAGGGGAAACCAGCCGCGGCGTTCAGAAACCTTAACAAGGCGATCGACTGCGGCTTCAGAGATGCCGCCTATCTGATGCAAGATCAGGACTTCCAGGGGATCCGGGAGGACCCGCGCTGGGAGATGATTCTGGGCAGAATCGGTGAGCCTGCTCCAGGTGCAGGGCATAACGGAAAGGGACTCCTTTCCCTTAACTTGGTTCACGGGATTCAATGAGGCATGTCCGGCCGGCGCCTGATCCCGGCGCAGGCAGGTCAGGTCTGTCAGGCCTGACCCATGATCGCGCCAGGGTCCGGTCTGACAGACCGGACCTACCTGGTTTTCACGGGCATGACCTGCTGTCACAAAGACGCCTGTTTGATCATGTATATATAAGGAGGCTCTATGAGCGTAATCATCGACACAATTTCACACATCAAGATCGGGACGCCCGCAACGTTCCACAACCTGACCCTATTCCCGCTCACGGATGGCAAGGGCGCGGCGGCCGACTACCTGACGCTGGACGAAGCACTGGCGAGGAAATCGGCCCATGTTACAGAAGTGTCCGAGGGCGGCAGTGTGCCGGAACTCAAGTTCGTAAACGAATCCGGGCAGCCCGTGTTCCTCCTCGACGGGGAGGAACTGGTCGGGGCCAAGCAGAACCGGGTGCTCAACCTGAGCATCCTGGTCCCTGCGGGCAAGACCCTAATCATCCCGGTCACCTGTGTCGAGCGGGGGCGCTGGCACCACCGTTCCCGGGAGTTCTCGTCCGCCGCGCGGGCGCACTACGCCGAGGGGCGGGCCAGGAAGATGTCCCAGGTCTCGTTCTCGATGAAGTCCCGGGGACAGCGCCACTCGGACCAGGGCGCGGTCTGGAGCGAGCTCGACGACAAGTTCTGCAGGCTCGCCGCGTCTTCACCGACGTCGGCGATGAGCGACATCTATGAACAGTACACAGCAAAGCTCGAGGACTACGTGCGTACCTTCGCGCCGGCGGAAAGTCAGGTCGGCATCATGTTCGCCATTGACGGCAGGATCGTCGGCTTCGACCTGTTCGACTGCACTGAGACGCTGCGGAAGCTCTTCCCGAAGCTGATCCGAAGCTATGCTCTCGATGCCCTGGATGCCTCACTGGGGAAGGAGACTGAGGCGAAGGCCCCGTCTGCG
>JAFNAH010000211.1 GCA_017860075.1 Acidobacteriota bacterium
GGACTGAGCGAGGAAACGTAGGAGAAGGGGGAGGCGTCGGCCAGGCCATAGGACTCCCGCAGCATTTCCACTGCCCGCAGGCACAGCGGTGAAATCTTCACCCGCGGATCCTCCTTCAAGTCAGCCAGGAATCGATCCGGAGCCATGTTGTGACCGGCGCAGACGTTGACGCGCGGGATGCCCAGGAGCGTGGCGATTACCCGACCGATCACGGCAAAGGTGTCATGAACGACAAGCGATGGTCTGATCGTCAAGACGTCGCGCAGGATCTCGCCGGCATATGTTCCGGCGAACGTGACGAACCGGCAAGGAACCGGGAGCGATTCATCGTCCGCCTGCTCCAACGGATACTTCGAGAACAGATCGAAGAAAATACCCCCGGCATGCTCGACCTGCAGTCTGAACTTGGAGTGTGTATATACGTGCGCTTCTATGCCGCGATCGGCGAGGCCGGAAATCAAGGGGCGCAGTCGCTGGAAATGCCCGGCTTCCGGCATGCAGAAGAATGCGACCGTGCGCGGTTTCCCAAAACGCCTGCTATGGTTGAGGACGGTGGTCAAAGCCCTCCCTCTCGATCTCAGCCTCGGACTTGTGGTTGACCCAAGGGTATGTGGAGAGCAACACAGGCACGCCCTTGAGCGCAGCCAGCGTGATCCGGTCCGATGCCTTTCCGGGCTCAAACGGAACGCAGCATTCGAAGACTGACGTGAAGCCGGTGTCGTGAAGCGCGCGCAGCAACGACTCCCGCGTGAAACGGAAGCTGAACGTGTTGTCGATGGACCTGAGCAGGCGGCCTCTGCGTACCTGGTCCGAGTCGCCGTCCTCGTGCTCGCGGCACCGTCGACCTTCATATGTTCGGCCGCGCCACTCGACACTGTCCTCAGCCGTCAGGCTGATCAGAGTGTCGACCAGGAGGAGGCGGTCGCACAGCCTGAAAACGCTATCCATCACCGAGAACACGTCAGAGGCGTCCAGGTGGTACAGCAGGCCCAGGAAGTAGACGACATCGAACGACCCGAAGGTTTCCTGCGTAACGCGCCGCACGTCCTCCCGGAAAAATCTCACCGTACCGAGACCGTGGCGCCCGGCGCAGGCTGCGCCCTTGTCCATCCGCTCGTTGCGGGCATCCAGGGCTACGACCTGTGCTCCCCGCAGACCCGCCTCAATGGCGTACACCCCTTCGCCGCAACCCAGGTCGAGAATCCGAAGTGAGTGGAACGGCAGTGTCGAGAGGTCCCGGGTGATCTGCATGATCCGCCGGACCTTGACACCGTTCATCCGACCGGCCTGAGGATCGTATGGGCCGCCTTCAATCCCCTTCCGTTCAAACAAACTGAGCGCGTCGGCATCGAGCTCACGAATATTTTCCTCCGTCATTCCGCATCTCCTCGCAAGGTTCTCGTCTCCGCCCACAAGTGCAGGATTTTACCCGACGGAGTGGCGAATGGAGCCTTGCGCTCCGCGCGCAGGAAACCCGCCTGCCTCCACTGAAGTGCCATGACACGCCGGGTCCCGGAGCCCGTGCCGAGCGCTTCCAGGAAAAGGTCGGACACTGCCGCAAGATCGCCAACGGCAACGGACGGGCGTACCAGCAGGCGGAGACGCGGCTGGCTGTCGTCAGCCATTTCCTCGACAAGCTGGTAATCCGTGGGCCCGCCGCCAAAATGCCGGGGAAGAACCTCTTCCAGGACACGTACGACATCGGCATCCTCAAACGTCATTCCCCCGGCCGTCAGTTTCTCGAAGCTCCTGATCGTGTGCAGATGCGTTGGCCAGCCCAGTTCCTCCATGGGGCAGCCGCACCGGCGACGGGTGATCGTGGCACGGTCGCCCATGGAAACGTTTAGAAAAATAAACGGTACCGTCGGCCTGATCGAAGACAGCAGCAGGGCGCCCGTCGGAAAAGGAGGTGCGTCCACCTGGATCAATGCGTTGAGATCGCTGAAAACGTGGATGTCGTCCGGCGCTTCAGGGGAGAGGCAGCCCTGGCCGACGGATCCCCCGGAATCGGCACTGCCGTAATCCGGAGTGGCATCAATGCCGGCGCGACGGACGGCAGCAAGACGCGCTTCCGTGACCGGCTCGCCCGTGACTGTCAATTTGGAGCCTGCAACGTCGATGCGCGCTTCCGCAACCGACCTGCAGAGGCCCACCGCCGCGCTCGGGGAAGCCCAGAGATGAGGAGTTTCGCCTGCCCTCAATGTCTGCTCCATCCAGCGGCCGATCCGGGACGGAGCATCGAGGCTGACGTGCTCCGGAAACGGCATGGGCACCCGCGCAAGCCGGCCCGTCCACGCGATCGCGCGAACGCTCCAGCGGTATCGCGGGTGCAGCCCGGGTGTTGCAGGATCGAGCGTAGAGAACCACCGTGACACGGGAGAGCCGCACGCCGAATACCACAGAAGCGGACCGATTCCCGGCATTCCCCAGACGGCGTTCCGCCAACCTTCTCCGCCCCGGCTTGCAAGCGCAAGGAACATGTTCACCGCACGGTCCCGAATGCAGGCGAGGTCCAGCGGAATGGGCGTCGCCTCCCCCCGGCTCCCGCTCGTAGTCGCCCAGAAGTGCGGGACCATGAGCGGATTCCTCAGCCGGCGAGGGCTGACGTCGATCGTGCTGCTTCCGCGCACCGCCGGTTTTCGACCCTTGTACTCGTCCACCGTGAGATACACGCCGGCATCGAAGAGCTTCCGGAGCGCACCTTCCACGCCCTCCTGTCGGACAAGCTGTTCTATGTCCTCGTACCCGCAACCGGCGTGCTGCATCAATGCACGGTACGGGCTCGCGGGGTTCGCGAAGATTGTCCTTCGCGCCAGGTCGAGGAAATCGGCTTCGCGGCGTTCAAGACGCCGGCGCAGTACCGCCCTGGACTCGGCGATCGTAAGCGGCTTTCGCAGGTAAGCGGGAAGCCGCGAGAGCAGTCGAACGCCCATGATGAAGTCGTTACTGAACGAAAATGCCTGGCTGGCTTTCGACCGGACAACTCTCATGGCAATGGCTGGGCCCTGGCTTCGCAGATCCTCAGATTGACCAACTGGGGATTTGCAGACTCGCCCGGGCAGATTTCTCTCCCTTCATACTATCAAACTCGCCCACGACGCCCCGGTTGTCAAGGACCGCGGAATGTTCAGACGTAGGTCCGGTCTGAAGCAGGTCCGGTCTGTCAGACCGGACCTCTTGCAGCAAGGGGTCCGCTCTAACAGAGCGGACCTACTTACGAGACACAAATAGGTTTGCAGGCAGACGTCGGAGAAAGTAATAATCACACTCGCTGCATTTGCAGCTGCCAGGGAGGAGCCGAAAGATCATGAGTCGATGGCTGAAATCAGGAGCATGGCTGCTCGTTCTGACCGTATTGTGTTGCGCGCCTTCTCAGCCCCTGCGGGCCCAAACTGCCGGCGCGCCTGTTTACGTCACCATCTGGTTCGATACCGAAGACTACATCCTTCCGCAGAGCGACGACGCCGCCAAACGACTGGCGGAGACGCTCACCAACCTCGGCGTGAAGGGGACATTCAAGATGGTCGGTGAGAAGGCGCGCGTCCTCCAGCAGCGCGGCCGCACGGATGTAATTGCAGCCCTCCGGAAGCATGATATCGGCTATCACACGGACTGGCACAGCCGTCCGCCGACCGTCTCCGTCTACCAGCAGAACGCCGGCTGGGACGACGGGATCGCCGAATTCCTGCGGCGCGAGAAGTCCGGCGCCGCCGACGTGAAGCGCATCTTCGGAGTCACGCCCATCTGCTACGGCCAGCCCGGCGGGGCCTGGGCCCCGCAGGCATACCCCGCGCTGCGGGCACTCGGCATCACGATGTACCTGGACGAGGCCGACCACGTCGGCCTCGATGACCAGCCTTTCTACTACGGCGGGATGCTGAACGTGTTCAACCTCGGTTCCGCAGTCACACGGATGGAACTGGACGGCCCGGACAATCTTGCGCGCGCCCGGGACAGCTTTCAAAAGGTCTGCGAGACGCTCCGCGCCAAAGGCGGCGGGACGATCAGCATCTACTATCACCCTTGCGAGTTTGTCCACGCGCAGTTCTGGGACGCCACGAATTTCAGCCACGGGGACAACCCGCCGCGAAGCGAGTGGAAGCTTCCTCCGGTCAAGCCCGCGGCGCAAGCGGAAAAGGGCTTCTCGGACTTTGAGCAGTATATCCGGTTCGTCAGAGATCAGCCCGGCGTGCGCTTCGTAACGGCCACCGATCTGAAGCGGCTGTATGCCGATGGCGCCGTCGGGCGCAGGTTCACGTCGGCGGAGGTCGTGAAGCTGGCGCAGGGAGCCGGTTCCGGCATCACGTTTCAGCGCATCCAAGACGTCGCGGTCTCCGCGGCCGATGTGCTTTCACTGTTGAACAGGGCAGCCGCGGGCTTTCTGAAAGTCGGCGCGTTACCGGAGTCGGTACTGATCGACTCCCTCGACGGCCCGGGGCGGACCTTTGCAGTATCGGGTCGCGG
>JAFNAH010000212.1 GCA_017860075.1 Acidobacteriota bacterium
CAGCCGACCCGCCATGGTTCGGCTGCCCTTGAAAATGCGTGCGCCAGTTGCGGTGCAACCGCGCCAACTGCAAGGGCGCTCTCAAGCATCTCACGTCGTGAAATTTCACCTCTTCCTTTCATCGTTGCGGTCCTCCTGTTGAAGTGTGGTCCCGATTTCGCCATTGCCGCCGTTCAGGGACTTATCTTTAAGTCAACTGCTTTGATCTTGCGGATGATTTCCACCAGCCGGGCAGCAAGTTCGCGGTTCAGCTTCTCACCCAACTCTCGTGTCGCGATCTCCGGATTTCCGTGATATCCCTTGGGGACGTTCCTGATCCAGGGAACCCTGTAGTCCGCAGGATCTGCTACCGGGCGGATGTAAGGGCCTTCCCCAGTTGCCTTCGAGAGGTCTACCAGACCCGGCAGTGAATCCATGACTCGGGCGGTCTCGCCTCCTCCGCCATGGCCGTCTAGTTCAGCGGGTTCTGGAAGTCCGAAGTGCTGTACTCGGAAAACCTGGTAATCGACGGGTACGCCTTCGGCAGCTTCCTGCAGGACCTCGGCCTGTGCGACGATGAGGGGCTCCTGTGACCCTCCATGTCCGCAGACTGGCACAATGCGCTTGAATCCGTTCCGCGCGCATTCTTTGAAGAGCGCCCGCCAGGTGTCAATCAGGATTCGATGCGGGATGGAAATCGTGCCCGGATAGCTCATCATCTGGTCATTGATGTTGTAGTAGATCGTGGGCAGAATGATGAAGGGCTCCTGCTCCGCGGCGAGCCGGCAAACCCGCTCGACGTTCATCGAGTCAGTGCCCGTGGGATTGTGTGGTCCGTGCATCTCCACGCAGCCGACCGGTATAACGGCCGTGTCACAGGTCTTGGCGAACTCCGCCACAACGGGTCCGCTTGATTCTGCCCAGACGATGCCGCGGCCTATCTTCTTGCCGTCCTTGTCGACGGTGCCGACTTGCGGCTCAATGCGCCTCGGCTCGGCGATTGGTGTTGCCTGCTTCTGCCCTGAAGCGAAGCTTGCCACTGACAGGACCAGAAGGCCTGTGTTAAGTATGGCCATGTATCGATGCTGCATTCCTTGACTCCCTTCCTGGCATTCTGTTCCGCATTGAAGAGCCTCCATGACAATCGACTGTCTGAGGTCACCGCCCCGCTCCCGGAACGTATGTTGCTGTTCCCCCTGCGGCAAGCCCACCAGACTATATACCGAAAAACGGTTGGAGCGGTGAGAGTGATGACTCGAACATGGTTAAGCCCGGTGTCTGAATGGCGGCGTCAATCCAAAAGAGCTTGACGGCCAAGGGCGAGGCGAAGATACTGGCGACCATCCTGAGACAACCCCTCTCCATGAGGGAAAAAGAGGAGGTGCTATGCATACCAAGTTGACAATGGCCAAAGGTTCGCTGCTCTTCGCGATGCTGTGGGCATTGTTCAGTGTGTTCTCGTTTGGTCAGGAAGGGCTCTCGACCCTCCGCGGAACCGCGACCGATGCCAGCGGAGCCGTCGTGCCCGGTGTCACCGTGACGGCGCGTGAAGTCCAGACTAATGTCGTAGCTCGGACAGTTACCACTGACGCACAGGGAAACTATGAGATGCCGGCGTTGAAGTCGGGCACCTATCAGGTGACGGCCACGCTGACCGGTTTCAAGACATCTGTTGTGGACGACGTCCTGCTTCAGAGCAACCAGATAAAGCGCGTCGATATCACGCTGGAAGTGGGAGAGGTGGCCACCCAGATAACGGTGAGTGCGGCCTCAGCCGCGATACAGACAGAAGAGGGAAAAATCGCATCCGATTTCAAAGCCGCCGAGCAATATGCAAGTCTACCGATCCCCGGCAATCTGTTCTCCGGCACGTATGCTGTTCTGGCAGTTCTGCCGGATGTTCAGAGGGAACCGGGCGATTGGGGGACGCCAAGATTCGCGGGGCAGGGCGGCGCCCAGGTCCACATGGGCCAGGACGGTGTGAAAGAGGAGACGATGAACAGCCAGACCGTCAACATGGAATCGGTAGCGGAACTGAAGGCGGTCGTGGTGAACAACACCGCAGACTACTCGCGGGTAGGCTACTTCGACACCATTACAAAGAGCGGCACGAATGACTTTCATTTTGAAGGTTCCTATTATCACCGCAACTCGGCGCTAGGGGCGCGCAACTTCTTTGAAGGCGAGAAAGCTCAGATTATTTATCACACGTTCAACATTGCGGCCTCGGGCCCCATCATCAAGAACAAGACCTTTTTCTACGCCTTGTGGAATGGCGAACGTGTCCCCGGGCACACCTTCCACCTTAACAATGTGCCCACCAACGCCATGCGGAAGGGGGATTTCTCAGCAATCGGAACCATTATCGATCCGACAACGGGTCAACCGTTCCCGGGCAACACGATTCCGGACTCGAGGATCACCAGTGTGGCCAAGGTGGTACAGGATACATTGCTCCCGGCCCCGAACCGCGGCGATGCCAACGTTCCGGTGAACAACTTCGATTGGATGTGGAATTACCCTAACGACCAGTTCTATGCGGATGTTTTTTCGGTTCGCATCGACCATCGCCTATCCGATAAGAACTCTCTCTATGGCAGGATTCAGACGTACCGGCCGAAGTACGTTTTGTCGAGCAACTACCCCGCGACGGGCTGGACCCGGCTGCGTCACAGTTACTCCTGGGCCGTCACCGACTCCCATGTTTTTTCGCCGAACCTGGTCAATTCCTTCACCTTCGGGGGTAACTGGGACGGGATGAACGACAACGAAATGGTAGACGGATACCAACCGGCCTCCGGCGCGGACCTGGTACAGAAGATGGGGTTGCAGGGCGTCAACAAGGCAGGCATCAGTTCGCCCGGCGGCTCTCCAGAATTCTATATCAGCGGTTATGACGGTATATATATCAATCCTGGAGGTTACTACAGATCAGCTCGGAACTTCAACGTTGCCGACTCCGTGACCTGGGCCAAGGGCAGACATGTCTTAAAAGTGGGAGGCGAGCTCAGAACGTACAGTAACTATAACGAGATGGTCTCGAACGAGAATTATGGCGTTTTCGACTTCAATGGCAGGTTCACCGGGGACGCCTATGCGGACTTTCTGCTGGGGCTGCCCAATAGCAGCACGCGGCTGGATCCCCTGGTAAATCGGACCATGACGTCCAAAGAGCTGGGTTTGTTCATCACCGACACCTTCAAGGTGACGCAAAAACTGACCCTCGACTTGGGACTGCGCTGGGACCGATTCAGCTCGACGACCTATGATGATGGACTGATGGTCAATTGGGATCCCACGACCGGCAACGTGATCGTGCCCCAGGATGCCATGGGTAATATCAGTCCTCTCTACCCCGCTAACATTAATGTCGTGGCCGGTGAGGTGGTGCCGGATCCGGACTCTACCAACTTCGTGCCGCGCATCGGCGTCGCCTACCGCCTGGATGACAAGACGGTCATCCGGGGCGGTTACGGAATCTTCAACGAGTTCCTGGGTTCCTTATCCCGCGTCAACGGCGGAGGGCCCTTCGAGATCGCCGAGACGTACACCAACTCGGTCACCGACGGCGTGCCGTTCTTCCAGATGCCGAATCCTTTCCCCACCAGTCTTGTAACGGCGGAAATTCCATCACAGGGCATTACTGCCTACCCGATGAAGACCAAGAACGGCCAGATCCACCAGTTCAACGTCAGCGTGGAACGGCAAATCGGGGATATCGGTGTCCGACTCTCTTATATCGGTTCCCGGAACCGCAATATGAACTACGGCATCGGGACCAACATCCCGGAACCGAGCCTGATCCCATTCAGCGACGACCGTCGGCCATATCCTCAGTTTGTCGATACCGGCGTGTATCGCACTAATGGCGCCCAAAACTACGACTCCATGAGCGTAGCGGCCAGCCGGCGCGTCGGATGGGTAACGTTCGACGCACACTGGACATGGGCGCATGGGATGGACAACACGCTCAACACCCAGAACCCCTACGCCTCGCTGTATTGGAACCGCGATTTCCTGGCCAGCCACCGGGTGGCGATCAACTCCATGTTTCAGTTGCCGTTCGGCCGCGGCAAGCGGTATGGCCAAAATATCTCCCCTGCGGCGGATCAGATCATCGGCGGATGGAACATAACGTGGGTGGCTTATTTCCAAACGGGTCAATACTTCTCACCCTCGTTCTCCGATGCCGACCCATCGAACACGAACAGTTGGGGCGGATACCCCGACCGGGTCTGCGATGGCAACCGACCTGCAGATCAACGCAGCGTTGACAGTTTGTGGTTTGACACGAGCTGCTTTGTGAATCCGCCGGCGGGTCGCTTCGGCAACAGCGGAGCGAATGTCCTCGAAGGGCCCGGCATGCAGACTCACAATGTGACCGTTGGGAAGAACTTCAAGATCACCGAACGATTTCAGTTCGATTTCATGACGCTGATTGGCAACATCTTCAATCACCCCAACTTCCTGGCACCGTCGTCCG
>JAFNAH010000213.1 GCA_017860075.1 Acidobacteriota bacterium
CTTCCGCTCGACAGTCTGCCCCGCCGCATCGAGCAACTCCACCGTCAGCGGCATGCCTCCCAGGGCGTGTGTAGCACAGGAGAGGCAGGGGTCATAGGCCCGGATGGCCACTTCGATGTGGTTGAGCAGTCCTTCCGTAATGGTGCTTCTGCCGTTGAAATGGTCCTGCGCCACGCGCGTGACGGCGCGATTCATCGGCTCATTGTTGTTGGTGGTGGATACGATCAGGTTGCAGAGCGTGACCGCATCGTTCCGGTCGACGCGGTAATGATGGAACAGTGTTCCGCGCGGGGCTTCCACCACGCCGACGGCCTCCTCACGTCGCGGCCCGGATGCCTGCAGATCATCTCCCTGCAGATCCGGATCGTGGA
This sequence comes from Acidobacteriota bacterium, assembly GCA_017860075.1. Classification (GTDB taxonomy): domain Bacteria; phylum Acidobacteriota; class UBA6911; order UBA6911; family UBA6911; genus JACADW01. The sequence continues at coordinate 372 of JAFNAH010000213.1, forward strand.
GCAGTGCCTTGATGGCTTCGATCGCATGAAGCAATTCGATCATCCGGGCCCAGTGGTAGCACATGGTGGCATGGACCGGGCCGCCTTTTCCCAGTGAGATGAATTCCTTGCGCGCAGCTTCGGCTTCCGGAGTGTCGATGAAGGTGCAGGTATTGATTCGTGCCAGAGGCCCGACACGATACCATCCGCTTTCAGGCCCGAGCGTCCGCAGAAACGGGAACTTCATGTAGGACCAGGGACGGACTTCCTCGCCGACCACCTCGAGATAGCGCTGGCAGTCGACACCTTCGATGATCTTCTGGCCTTTGGGTCCCAGTGCGCGAAGCACGCCGTCGTACAGTTCGAGAGCACCGTCCGTCGGACGTACCAGGGAAAGGTGGTTCGATTCAAACGATCCGAAGGGCAGCAGCTCGGCAAGGTGCTCGATAGTGAAATCGCGGGCGATCTTCACCGCGCCGCGTGCCCATACCTGCATCTGATCCACTTCGCGCAGAAGTACATCCCGTTCGGCGACGGAAAGATTCTTGTTGACGCCTCCGGGAATCGCCCCGGTGCCGTGGATCTTCTTGCCGGCGGTAGCCTGGATGACCTCCTGGCCGTAACGCCGCATCCGGATGCCCTGGAGGGCAAGTTCGGGGTACTTCGCCGCGACGGCGAAGACATTGCGTTGTTCCACCGGCGCGCCGAAGGCGCTTGACGCGGACCCGTCCGTGCCGAACAGCAGATCGGGGCTGGCCAGGTGGAAAAAATGAAGGGCGTGGCTCTGGAAGATCTGCCCATAGTGCATCAGCCGGCGGATCTTCTCGGCTGTCGGAGGCAGATCCTCGCCGCCGACGATGCGGTCCATGGCCTTGGCCGCGGCCAGGTGATGGCTCACCGGACAGATACCGCAAAGGCGCTGCACGATGACCGGTACTTCCCAGAAGGGCCTGCCCAGGATGAAGCGCTCGAATCCGCGAAACTCGACGATATGCAGCCGGGCCTGCTCCACTTCGTTGGCCTCGTTCATCCGGATGGTGACCTTGCCGTGTCCTTCGACACGGGTCAGCGGCAGGATGGTGTGCTTGCGGCTCTTGTCTGTAGTCAACATCATGGACATCCTCAGCTCAGTCGTACTTCAAAGTCTCGTAGGCCGGTGCCACCGGTTTCCCCTGGAGAAGCGCCAGCAGCGTCGCCCAGATGGCATCCGCGGGCGGGGGGCAGCCCGGGATGTAATAATCGATCTTCACTACCTCGTGGCATGGATAGACCCGGTTCAGAAGGAGCGGGATCTCCGGGTCGTTCGGAATCGTCCCTGAAGGGTTATAGACTCCCGGTGACTTCAGGTAGGCTTCCTCGAGGCACTCGCGAAGCGGGATGTTGTTGCGCAATGCGGGCACGCCTCCGTTGATGGCGCAGTCGCCGAGGGAGATCAGCACGTCGCAGTGCTTCCGGAACGATTCCAGCACGTGAACGTTTTCCTCGTTGCAGCAGCCGCCTTCCACGATTCCGACGGCGCAGCGGCCGGTGAACTCCTTGAAATCGTTGATGGGCGACCGGTCGAACTCGACCAGTTCGGCCAGCTGCAGGATCCGCTCATCTATGTCGAGTATCGACATGTGGCACCCGAAACAACCTGCCAGGCTGACGGTTGCGATACGTGCTTTCGCCGGCATGTCACTTCCCTTTCTGCTGCTCGATCTCCGAGCCGATCGGTTGCTGGTCGTAGGTCCGCCGGCCGACGGGCACCGCGTATCCGACCCGCTTCTTCATCAAGGCCCCGACCGGGCAGGAGCTGACGGCCTTGTCGGTGACCTGAAGATCGGTCGCCCCGAGGCAGTCGCCGTTGACCTGAAGGCTCTTGCGGATTCCGCGCCCGACGAACTGGAACACGTTCTTGCCATCCAGATCCTGAGAGACGCGGACACACCGTCCGCACAGGATGCACCGGTTGTGGTCGAGGTACACATCCGGGTGTGACAGGTCAATGTCTCGCTGGGGATTGAGGTAGGGGTACCGCGGCGCCTCGATGCCGAAACGGTAGGCCAGCGCCTGGAGCTCGCAGTTGCCGCTCTTCTCGCAAAACATGCAGAAGTGATTCCCCTCGACGAACAGCAGATCGATGATCCCGCGGCGCAGTTCGCGGATTTCATCCGTGTCGTTTTCAACCACGGCCCCCTCCGTTACGATCTGCACGCAGGCAGCCAGGATGCGGCCGTTGACCCGCACAGAGCAGACCCGGCAGCCGCCCTGGGGAGGGACTCCCGGGAAAGCGCACAAGCGGGGGATATAAATTCCGGCGGCGTCGGCAGCCTCCAGTATGGTCTGGCCGCTGACCGCTGCGACATCCTCTCCGTCGATCAGAAACGTGATGGTGGGCTCCATTCCTGTTCTCCCGCAATCAGACATATTCGGAATGCCGCCCGACACGCAGTTCGGCATCCACAACCGCCTCGGTCAGGTCGAACGTCGGCAGCAGTCCCGGTTTCCGCTCTTCCACAAGCTTGTCATAGACGTTGGTGAAGTTCTCCAGGGCGCCGAGCACCGGGTTGGGCGCGGCCTGGCCCAGCCCGCAACGGCTGCTTTGAACGATGAGCTTTGAAAGTGCCCGCATCTCCTCCAGGTCCCGGGGCTGGCCTGCCCCCGTTACCACCGTGTGCACGATATTCTTGAGGGCGACGAGGCCGACGCGGCACGGCGTGCAATAGCCGCAGCTTTCATCGATGAAAAAGTCCAGGTAGTGCTCGGCAATCTCCATCTGGCTGCGGGCGCGGTTGAAAATCATGATGGCGCCCCCGGTGGCCAGGTCGTCGTAGCAGATGCGGCCGTCAAAACGTTCCGGCCCGATCATCTGGCGGCATGGCCCCCCGATGAGCATCGCCCCCGGATTCTCGGCTTCGGCCATTTCCAGCACCTCCCGTGCGGAGATGCCGAACTCCACTTCGTAAACGCCCGGCTTGCGGCAATCCCCGGAAACGCTGAGAACCTTGGTCCCGGTCGTCATCGCGGCTCCCATGGCTGCGAACCAGGGCGCCCCCTCCAGCAGGATGCGCGAGGCGCAGCAGAAGGTCTCCACGTTGTTGACGACGGTCGGGCCCTTCAGGTAACCCTGCTGCGGCGGGAAGGGGGGACGGTTCTTGGGGTCGCCCCGCAATCCTTCGCACGAGCTTATCAGCGCCGTCTCTTCGCCGCAGACGTAGGCCCCCGCGCCGAGTTGGAAGCGGATGTCGAAATTGAAACCGGGCCTGCCCAGGATATCCCGGCCCAGCAATCCCTGGCGCCGTCGCTCCTCCGCCACGCTTTCGAGGAACTTGAGCAGGTAGCGGTACTCCGCGCGCAGGTAGATGATGCCGGTGTCGCTTCCGACGGCATATCCGGCGATCGTCATCCCTTCCAGCATGAGGTGGGGGCATTCGGTCAGGAGGACGCGGTCCTTGAAGGTTCCGGGCTCGCCTTCGTCCGCATTGCAGATGATGTAGCGTGTGGCCCCTTCAGCGTTGCGCGCCAGCTCCCATTTCACGCCGGTGGGGAACCCTGCCCCTCCCCGCCCGCGAAGGCGCGAGGCCTTGATCTCGGCGAGAACTTCCCCGGGCTGGCGCGCCAGGGTGGCGCGAAGCGCACTGCCGGGCTCGAAGTCCGCAAAATGGACCGGACCGCGCCGCCGTATATTGTTGCGGACCATGGCGTGAACCATCGGGTGAGCGTTGTTGCCGGTTCCCACCGTGGTGATGAGTTGATACGGGTCGAGGTGGCGGCGGAGATCCCGCACCAGCTGCCGCCCCCGGTCGGGGGTCAGGTGCGTCACCACGACCTCGTTCACCAGAGCCGCCGGCGCCTGATCGCTCATGCCGATGCAGGGCGTGCGGGACAAAGTGATCGCACCGTCCGGCGTGGTCTCCCCCATGGTGACGCCGAGCTCCTTGGAGATGGCATCGGCAACGTCTTCGTATCCTTTCATCCAGTCCGGGATGTCGTTGCACAGCCGGATCACCACCTTGCCCTGCGGTTTCACAGAGAAGAAGGCGTAGAAGGTCGCCACACTCTCCACCTCGACCCGGTGCGAGTTCACCGCGTCGGCGATGACTTCCATCGCCTCATGGGAGA
>JAFNAH010000214.1 GCA_017860075.1 Acidobacteriota bacterium
ACAGCCATGGCATTCTACAAAGGCCTCGCGCGTGAGCTGATCAGCCTGGCCGCCCTGATCATCGGCTTCATCCTCGCGGCCGTTTATTACCCGCGCGTCGGCAGCCGCATCGCCGATCTCACGAGCTCCGACTCCGTGGCAAACCTGGTCGGGTTCATGGCCATCTTTCTCTCCTGCCTTGTGGTCGGTGGACTCATAGCTTACATAGTCAAGCGCACGATCAAGATGGCATCGCTCGATTGGATCGATCGCACCCTGGGCGGAATCTTCGGGTTCGTCCGCGGGTGGGCCATCTGTTCGATCATCGTTCTGGCGTTGATTGCGTTCCCGGCGAGGGAGACCAGCCTTGCTCACAGCCGGCTCGGGCCATATGTGCTTGCCGGGGCGCGGGGAGCCGTCTTTCTGGTTCCGCAGGATATGAAGGACAAGTTCTACGAAGGCTACAAGAAGATATTGCAGGCACTGAATCAGTCTGGTGACCGTTCATGAGCGACACCTCCAGCAAGTCCCAGCCCAGGCTCAAGGATCGTCTCGAGGTGCTTTGCACCGAGATGATCGACAAAGGCATCTTTTTCCCCGAGGCGATGGAGCAATTCGAGAAGTGTTTCATCCTCGAAGTGGTCGGCAGGCACGACGGCAATCTGCTGCGTGCCGCCGAGCGTCTGAAGATCCATCGCAACACACTCGCCAAGCGTCTCGCACGGTTCAAATCCAAGAAATAGCTTTCAGCTCTCAGCAGTCAGCCGTCAGTATTCATGGCTGACAGCTGAAAGCTGATAGCTTCTGACCCATACGGCGAGGTTCCGGTCTCCCAAGCTACGAAAGTCTACGTCAATGGCGGTGGTTCTGCAGGTTGACAACCCGAAAATGAGTCTTATACTATTAGCACTCACTTTGGGTGAGTGCTAACGAATGTCTGTAAATAGTTAACAATAAAAAACTTATGTGCGAGAACCGACATAAGGAAAGGAGACCAGATCCATGCAAGTACGGCCTTTGCACGATCGCGTTCTCGTAAAGCGCGTCGAGGAAAAGGAAGTAGTCAAGGGCGGCATCATCATTCCTGACACGGCCAAAGAGAAGCCGATGGAGGGAGAGGTTGTCGCTGTCGGAGACGGGAAGATTCTGGAAGACGGAAAGAGGGTCGCCCTGGATGTGAAGCCGGGCAACCGCGTCCTGTTCGGCAAGTACGCCGGCACCGAGATCAAGATCGAAGACCAGGATTACGTGATCATGAGGGAAGAGGAGATCCTGGCGATCATCGAGTCGAAAAAGGGTTCTAAGTAGAACGAATTAAGAGACATAAAGGAGCGTTCAGGTTATGGCTAAGGAAATTGTACATGGCGAGCAGTCGCGGCAGGCTATCCTGCGCGGCGTCAACCAGCTGGCCGACGCGGTGAAGATCACGCTCGGACCGAAGGGCCGCAACGTCGTGTTGGACAAGAAGTTCGGCTCTCCCGTGATCACCAAGGACGGCGTGACTGTCGCCAAGGAGATCGAGCTGAAGGAAGGGATCGAAAACATGGGGGCCCAGATGGTCCGAGAAGTGGCTTCCAAGACCTCTGATGTGGCCGGCGACGGCACCACGACGGCGACCGTTCTGGCTCAGTCGATTTTCAAGGAAGGCGTCCGGAACGTCGCGGCCGGCGCAAATCCGATGGCCCTCAAGCGCGGGATCGAAAAGGCTGTTGAGGCTGCCGTCGACGAGCTGAAGAAGCTGAGCAAGCCCGTGAAGGGCGAGATGATTTCGCAGGTAGGTTCGGTTTCGGCTAACAACGACAAGACGATCGGCGGGATCATCGCCGAAGCCATGAAGAAGGTCGGCAAAGACGGCGTCATCACCGTGGAAGAGGCCAAGTCGATCGAGACCTCGCTCGAGGTCGTCGAAGGCATGCAGTTCGATCGCGGCTATCTCTCCCCTTATTTCGTGACCGATCCGGAAAGGATGGAGGCCGAACTCACCGATTGCCTCATCCTGCTGCACGAGAAGAAGATCAGTTCCATGAAGGACCTGCTTCCGCTTCTGGAGCAGATTGCCAAGAGTGGCCGCCCTCTTCTGATCATCGCTGAGGACGTCGAGGGAGAGGCCCTGGCAACCCTCGTGGTCAACAAGCTGCGCGGCACCCTGGCCGCCGCTGCCGTGAAGGCCCCCGGCTTCGGCGACCGCCGCAAGGCGATGCTCGAGGACATCGGGATCCTGACCGGTGGAAAGGTGATTTCGGAAGACCTTGGGATCAAGCTCGAGAACGTTCGTCTCGAAGACCTCGGCAAAGCCAAGAAAGTCACGATCGACAAGGACAACACCACGATCATCGAAGGCGCCGGCAAGCATGGCGACATCGAGGGCCGCGTGAAGCAGCTGCGCGTCCAGATCGAGGAAACCACATCCGACTACGATCGCGAAAAGCTGCAGGAACGGCTGGCCAAGCTGGTCGGCGGCGTTGCCGTGATTAAAGTCGGTGCTGCGACCGAGACCGAGCTGAAGGAGAAGAAGGCCCGTGTCGAGGACGCGATGCATGCAACCCGCGCCGCGGTCGAGGAGGGGATTGTCCCCGGCGGCGGCGTGGCGCTTGTGCGTTGCATCCCCGCAGTCGACAAGTTGAAGCTCGAAGGTGACGAGGGCGTTGGTTCGACCATAGTCCGCCGTGCCCTCGAGGAGCCTCTGCGCCAGATCGTCTTCAACGCGGGACACGAAGGCGCTGTCGTGGCCGAGAAGGTTCGTCAGAGCAAGGACCTGAATTATGGCTTCAACGCGGAGACCGAGGAATACGAGGATCTCGTGGCCGCAGGCGTGATCGATCCTACCAAGGTTACCCGCACAGCTCTGCAGAACGCGGCTTCCATCGCCGCCCTGCTCCTCACCACGGAAGCCCTGGTGTGCGAAATCAAGGAAGAGGAAAAGACCCCGCCGATGCCTCCCGGAGGCGGTGGCGGCATGTACTAGGAGCAGGCTCGCCTGCTGAGAAGTATTCCAGGGGCCCCGGGAAACCGGGGCCCTTTGCATTTGCACCCGGCGAATGTAAGATCCTTCACCGTTGTGGAAAACCTGGCTCGCAGTACTATCGGCTCCTGCCTCCTGCTCACGGTGCTCGCCGCAGGGACCCTTTTCGTCCAGCTCGGCAGGCTTCCCCTGGTCGGGTCCGACGAGCCCCGGTACGCGCGCATCGCCGGGGAGATGATGCTCGAGAACCGGTGGGTCACGCCGACACTCGAGGGCCGGCCGTGGCTGGAAAAGCCGCCGCTCTACTACTGGCTCACGATACCGGTCTTCCGAATGGCGGGGCAGAGCGAGATCGCCGCCCGTCTGGGTCCGGCGCTGGCCGCTCTCTGGACCGCCCTCGTCCTTTACTGGCTGGGAGGAGTGCTCTGGAGCCGGCTCGCGGGCCTGATCGGCGCCTCGGCCCTTCTTACCATGGTCGGATTCGCCGCCTTCGGGCGCAGCGCTTCGACGGACATGCCGATGGCGGCCTGCATGACAACCTTTCTTGCAGTCCTCGCGGCAGCCGCGGTCAGGGACGACGAGCCGCGGTGGAAGGTGGTCGTCGGGTACGCGTTCCTGGGGCTTGCGATCCTCGCCAAGGGACCGGTCGCGCTGGTCCTCGCCGGCGGTATCGGGGCCTGCTACTGGGCGCTCCGGGACCGCTGGGATCTGAGGTGCTGGCATCCCGTTGCAGGACTCGCGATCGCACTGGCGGTGGCGCTCCCGTGGTTCTGGCTGGCCTTTCGCCAGAACGGTTTCGGCTTCATACTCGTCTTCTTCATAAACCACAATCTCGCCCGCTACGTCACCGACATCCATCACCACACCCAACCGTTTTATTACTATGTCCCGGTTGTGCTCGGCCTGATTTTCCCGTGGACCGCCTGGCTGCTCTTCTCCATCCCCGGCAGCATGCCCCGTGTCCTGCGCAACTGGCGCGAATGGAGGCCCGCAAGCCTGTTCCTGGGTTGCTGGATCCTCTTTCCGCTGCTTTTCTTTTCGATCTCCAGGTCCAAGCTTCCCGGTTACGTCGTCCCCATTCTCCCGGCGATCGCCCTGCTAATTGGCGTCAAGTTCGCCGGTTGGATCGAGGGGAGCCCGTCACCGCGGCGCAGCGCGGCCCTGGCTCACGCCCTCGTGTCGACTGCGATCGGCGTCGGTATTCTTGTGGTCCTGCGGACGACGTACGGTGCGGGTTTGCTGCCGGGCGCGCTGATCGGCGTGCTGACCCTGCTTCCTGCGCTCGCCGGCGCCGTGGCCGCCCTGCGCGGCAGGTGGCGCGCGGCAGTCGCGGCGACGGTGGTCCAGGGACTGTTTTCAGTCATTGCGTTTGTTGTCCTGGCGTCGCCGTACCTTGCAGTGAAACTCTCGGCACGCGATATCTCCCTTGCGGCGCTCTCCGCCCGGTCGGCGGGAGAGGAGATCGCGACCTACAAGTATTTTCACCACACTCT
>JAFNAH010000215.1 GCA_017860075.1 Acidobacteriota bacterium
GCGGACAGGAAGTCCAGCGGCTTCCGGCGGAACTCCCTGGTCAGGTTTAAGAAACCGTTGTCGGAATGGAAAAAGCAGAAGTATTCACGGATGCCCCCGTTTTGCTGGAGTGCGCGGATGTGACGCGGCACATCAGGGTTCAGGCCGACCAGGACAAATCTGCCGGGGGAGAATCCGAACGCTTTGAATGCGGCATCCTTCTGGAGAACGCCGTATTCTGCTTCCGTGAAACCGAAAACATAGGCGATGCGCCCGGAAGGAAACTGCCTGTCGATTTGGGGCATGAGGTCGAGAATGCGTTTCCCTGTCATGGCGCGCTCGTTCCACCATTTGCCTTCAAGCCGGACGCTTACGGACGCAAACCACAGCGTGTAGCATACGATGGCGGCAGCCGGCAGCAGCGCCCGGTAGCTGCGGGCTGCACGAGGTTCAGGAAGCGTCGCCCCGATAAAAAGCGCGAGCGCGGCAAGGGCGGGAGCGAGGTAATAGTGGTCTATGTGCTGCCTGAAATAGAGCACCGGCTGAAGCGCAATGATGAACCAGACATCATGGCCAGCCCCATGGCCACGATGCTGAGGACCCACGCAGCGCGGTCGTTATTGCGATCGAAGCGCATGAAAAGAAGGATCGACGACAGTATGAAGACAAGCGCCATCGGCTCAGGCAGCGCAGAGATCCAGTAGACCGAGCGAAAGTGCGCCGAGTGCACGGCAAAGAAGAGGGCCCCGACGAGACTCGGGAGGAGAGGGCAAAACCTGCGGGACAGGACGTATACCAGCAACGCCGAAAGCAGGTGGAACAGAACGCTGACGAGATGATATCCCGGCGGCGAGAGCCCGAAGATCTTCTGTCCGAAGAAGAAGAATGTCTCCTGGCTCAGCGGGCGGTAGGTAAGCGCAGGATTGAACCGGAAAAATACCTCCCCATACTCGCTCAGGCTGCGAAAACGCGACGAAGCCAGCCAGCCGTAGTCGTCCTGGACAAAGAATCCGGCGAAGGCACCCCGATAGACATACAGGGTCGTGGCCAGCACTGCCGCGAGAACGACGGCTTCGGCAGTACGCTGCGCCCGGGATGAGACATACAGGGTCGTGGCCAGCACTGCCGCGAGAACGACGGCTTCGGCAGTACGCTGCGCCCGGGATGAAGTCGGGAGAAGGACGGCGATCGGCTTCATGGGAGTGACATGATAGCACCCGCCGCGGATTCCCGGGGGTACGGCCTGGAACTGCTCAGGTTCGCCCCAGGCCGGTCTGAGTCCACGGGATTGCAATCGGATACAGCTTCGCCTATATATCACAGGCTTGCTTTAGGCAGCCTCGCATGATATTTGTTACACCCTCGGTGATGGTCCGGTGGGGGATGACCGTATCTTCTGACAACTTATTGACAGCGGACTGCGCCTGAACGAGGCGATCGAGTTCGCAGATGAAGGTCGCCCCGGGGCGACGGTCCTGTGAGATAGGTTGCATGAGTTCTTCGACGCTCGGCTATCCGGATATGCTGCGGTCGGTGCCCTCCCCTGCGCACGAGCCAAGGGCGACCAGGGGCACGATGCGCGGCAGGCATTTTCACCGACCCTCAGAGAGGCCCTTCCTGGCTTCTGAACGGGAAGGAACCACCATACTTCTGGGCGGGTTAACCCGCAGGCACGAACAGTTCATAAAAGCGGTCTTCGAGGGATCGGGGTACGCTTGCGAGGTCCTGCCCTCTCCGGATCAGGAGGCCTTCCAGGTCGGGAAGGAGTTCGGAAACAACGGCCAGTGCAGTCCCGCTTACTTTACCGCCGGCAGCCTGATCAAGTTCCTGAAAGACCTTGAGAGCACAGGCATGAGCCGGCGTGAGATCACGGACCGGTATGTCTTTTTCACGGCGGGATCATGCGGTCCCTGCCGCTTCGGGATGTACGCTGCCGAGTATCGGATGTCCCTGCAGAATGCGGGATTCGAAGGCTTCCGCGTGATCCGTTTCCAGCAGGACCACGGGATCAAGCAGAAGGTCGAGGAACCGGGTCTGAAGTACACGCTGGACTTCGGCATGGGGATGCTGAAATCAGTGCTCCTGGGTGACGCTCTCAATGACCTGGCACACGGCATCAGACCCTTCGAGGTCTATCCCGGCGAAACAGACCGTGTGATGGATGAGTGTCTGAAGGACTTGCTGGACCACCTCCGGACATATAAGCCCGAGCAGATTGCGGGAGAGATGCCGACGTGGCTCCTGAAACGCTCCCGCGAAGGAAACGGCGTCGGGGGCATCCTGAAGGCGCTCTACAAGCTGCGTGGACACCTGTCCGGGGATCTCTTCCGCGAAGTGCTCGCCGGGTGCCGGAAACGGATCGATGGCATCCGGATAGACCGCATGCGGGTGAAACCGGTGGTCAAGATTATCGGGGAATTCTGGGCGCAGACCACCGAAAGCGACGGCAACTACCGGATGTTCGATTTCCTCGAGAAAGAGGGAGCCCAGGTGCAGCCGGAGCCGCTCGGCACCTGGATCACATACCTGCTGATGCACGCCAGGATGCAGTTGGCGGAGAGGCGGGGCCTGGACGGGGATTATCGTGAGCCCGGCCCTCGGGAGCTGCGCCAGCGTCTGTCGAACGAGCTGGCGTACCAGAAGAAACGCGCGTTGTTCGCCGTCGGCGAGCGACTGTACGAGCGCCAGTACCATCGCGTCGTCGACCTGCTGGGCGGGACGGCACACCGTCTTGTCCCCCAGGAGATCCTGGCACAGCTCGCGGACCCTTTCTACGAGCCGCTTGCGAGGGGCGGCGAGGGTCACCTGGAGGTCGGCAAGAACATCTATTACACGATGAACAAGCTCTGCCACATGGTCCTGAGCCTCAAGCCCTTTGGATGCATGCCCTCGTCACAATCCGACGGAATCCAGTCGGCAGTTGTGGACCGCTTCAGGGATATGATCTTCCTTCCTATCGAAACCTCCGGTGAGGGTCAGACCAATGCACACAGCCGTGTGCAGATGGCCCTGGGGGAGGCCAAAGCCAAAGCGAAGGCCGAATTCCAGGATGCGCTCGCGGGCACCGGCAGGGGAGTCGAGGAGATCCGCGAATTTGTCGCCCGGCATTCCGAGCTGCAGAGACCCCTGTACCCGGTACCGCACCGGGCCGGGGTTGCCGGGACGGCTGCGCAGTTCGTTCTCCACGTCGGCGACCTGATGGCAGGTCGGGCGCGGATGGCACGAGCCTGAGGAAGGATCACCTTGGCTCCCGCAGACACTCTCACCGCAAGATTCCGGATCGGCATTGACGTCGGGTCTACGACCATCAAAGCCGTCGCCGTGGAAGCACACTCGGGCGAGACCCTCTGGCAGGACTACAGGCGCCACGACACGCGCCAGGCTGAAATGCTCCTGGAGTTCCTGGCCCGCATGGAGAGCGAACTGGGCGTGAGCCCGGGCAACTCCCGCGTCTTCATGACCGGGTCCGGAGGAAGCTACCTGGGCGACCTGATCGGCGCGAAGTTTGTGCAGGAGGTGCTCGCCGTCTCGCTGATGGCTGAGCGCCACTGCCCGGACGCCTCGTCCATTGTCGAAATCGGAGGCCAGGACGCGAAGATCATCGTGCTGAAGAGGGACCCGGCGACCGGCCAGGTGAAGAAGCTGCCCTCGATGAACGACAAGTGCGCGGGCGGCACAGGGGCCGTGATCGACAAGATCAGCACAAAGCTCGGGATCCCTTCCCGGGAACTCTGTCAGCTGCCGTACGCCGGGACCCGCATTCACCAGGTGGCCGGAAAGTGCGGTGTTTTCGCCGAGACCGACATCAACAGCCTCCAGAAACAGGGCATCCCTCCCGGGGAGCTCATGGCCTCGCTCTTCGAGGCGTTCGTCCTCCAGAATCTCAAGGTCCTCGCGCGAGGCCAGACCCTTCTGCCCCAGGTCCTCCTTCTCGGAGGGCCCAACGCGTTCATTCGCGGCATGAGAGAGGCGTGGCAACACAACATCGCGCTCCTGTGGAGTGAACGCGGCGCGGCAATCCCGGAGGGCAGCCGCGTGGAGGACCTGATCCTGGCCCCCAGGAACGCCGAGTACTTCGGGGCCATGGGAGCAGCGGAATACGGGCTGGATGAAGAGCAGGAAATCGGCAGATACGTGGGCACCTTCCAGCTGGAACGCTACATCGGGGGCGGGCGGATGGAAGGCAGGGGGCACCGCGGCCTGCCGGGCCTGGTGTCGTCGGAAGAGGAGGTCGAGGAGTTCATCAGGGACTACGCGCCACCGCGCTTCGTTCCCGCGGTGTTCCGCCCTGGAATGGTGGTTCAGGGATTCATAGGAGTCGATGGCGGATCGACCTCGACGAAAGCGGTGCTGCTCTCGGAGGAAGGTGAAGTCCTGGCCAGGGCCTATCAGCTCTCCAAGGGCAACCCGATCCAGGACACGATCGAGATCCTGGAAAAACTCCGCGGCCAGGTCGAATCCCAGGGTGCCAGCATAGAAGTCCTGGGCGTCGCGACAACCGGCTATGCCAAGGACACCCTGCGCGACGTGATCTGCGCCGATGTTGCGCTGGTCGAGACGGTCGCGCATGCGAAATCCGCCCTGCACTACTACGAGCAGCCGGACGCCATCGTCGACGTGGGCGGGCAGGACATCAAGCTCATCATCCTGAAGGACGGGCGGGTCAAGGATTTCAAGCTCAACACCCAGTGCTCCGCGGGAAACGGCTATTTCCTTCAGTCGATCGCGCAGGGGTTCGGATGCCGTGTGGAGGATTATGCGGATGTCGCCTTCACGGCACGCGCCATGCCGGTTTTCCCTTACGGGTGCGCCGTGTTCCTGCAGGCCGACATCGCCAGTTTCCAGGGCCAGGGGTGGAAACATCACGAAATCCTTGCCGGTCTGGCTGCGGTACTGCCAAAGAATGTCTGGCTCTACATCGCGAAGATCCCGAACCTCCCCGAACTGGGTACCCGGTTCATCCTGCAGGGAGGCACTCAGAACAACCTGGCAGCCGTGAAGGCGCAGGTGGATTTCATCCGTTCCCGCTTCCATGGATCCGGCAAGACTCCAGAGATCATCGTACACAAGCACGCGGGCGAGGCGGGTGCGATTGGAGCCGCTTTCGAGGCCATCGATCTCTGGCGCCATGGGCACAGGACCACGTTCATCGGTCTCGACGCTGTCCGCAGGATCCGTTACACCACCACCGTCAGCGAGGAGACGCGCTGCCATTTCTGCAAGAACGAATGCCTGCGGACTTTCATCGACATCGACACGGGCGAAGGGCCGGGTTTGATCGCGCACATCCCTGACATGGACAATGCCTCCAGGCAGGGGGAACGACGGCTCATCGTCGCCACCTGCGAGAAGGGGACAGTGGATGAAGTGGGCGCAATGAAAGCGATCCAGGCCGGGCTGGACGCTGCGCGCGAAGCAAGCCCGAATCTGGTGGAGTACGCCGGCCGTGAAGTGTGGCGGGTGCATGCGCTGGAAAAGGTCGCGGACCCCCTGCCCGGATGG